>JAKBHQ010000392.1 GCA_021836665.1 Thermoplasmata archaeon | reverse complement strand
AACCCGATAAAAAGCCACCGTCAATACGGGATGAGCTATTTATAATATTTAGAAGAAATCGGGCAAGACAAAACAGACCTGATAGGAGTTGGCTGACGGATTTGGCCTTCTCTGAGTCCTGGTTTTGGGAATTTAATATTGGCACTAAACTATGCTGATTGAAAATCGGCAGTTAACTTGTATGAAACTTGCTTTAATACAAGTTAACGCATGTTTCAGTTGGGGTAATAAGCCTCATTAGTCTTGGGGAAGGCTAATGGATCATGTACTTGGCAGGGTCGCGGGGACGGAACTGCTTGTGTAGGTAGGTGAATTGGGCAAATCGGCCTGGGGGGGTCGCTCTGCGGGGTCGGAATGTCGCTTGGGTATTAGCCATAAGCGGAGGACACTAAGTAGATGGAGTCAACGAAGCTCGGGACCTGGAACTACCAGAATTGGCGAGAAGGTGCTAAGTGTAAGGACATCGACCCTTCACTCTTTTTTCCAGTTGGCGTTACAGGTGACGCTGAAATACAGATCAATGAGGCCAAGGCATTCTGCACTGGCTGCCCAGTTGGAGAACTCTGCCTCGAGTTCGCACTAAGAACAAACCAGGAATATGGGATTTGGGGCGGAAAAGATGAGGAGGAGCGTCGGGGTATTCGGAGGATTCGCCGCCAAAGAAGAAAGCTTGCCCAGGCATCTTAATCGCCCTGTTCGGCTCCGAATGCGGATTATTGGTTGAAGCTCTTCTCCGGTAGTCGAAAAAGATAGCCCAGAACTACAACGTGCTCCTTCGGAGGGCTCTGCGAAGATAGTTCGGTTTGCCCTGTGGCTTTTGTCTTCGAGGGTCGAAAGTAGCTCCTTCAAACTGCTCTTGATGGGACCTTTGGGCTTCTTCGGTATGCGTTCAAATCGGAGTGGGTCATGGTACAAAGCTTTGTTAGACGGCGAGGGTGTTTGACACCAAGTTCGAATTGGCGCGACGGCCCTGACGGATCTGGGACCGACAAGTTTAATCGATGACAATGCTCTTCACGATACTCATGGGTACGTCAACTGGAATAAAGGCCCAAGATGATCCGGGAGCTATCTGACGGATTAGTTACTTAGGTGTTGGAGGTGGAGGTCAGCTCCCGCTGAGTAAGAGTCGTCGATCCGCTCTGGGTGGGTGTATACATTGGCCGATCCTTTCCTTACAAAACCGCACAGGGTGATTCCCATCTCGTCAGCCGATCTAATTGCCAAACCAGTTGGTGCAGAAACGGCGGCAATGAGTTCAATTTTGGCAATAGAGGCCTTTTGAACCATTTCGAAACTCACTCGTCCCGATAGGACGGCGATCATTGAAGGCTCTCCAATAATACGTGAGCTAGCTAGTTCACCGATTACCTTGTCGAATGCGTTGTGGCGTCCGACGTCTTCGTGGGCATGTACACGGCCATTGGAACGCTTTACGGCGACGCAATGCACTCCACCAGTGCTCGAAAATAGTGGTTGCAAATCGCTAAGTAGATCTGGGAGGGCGAAAAGTTCTTCACTGCTGATCTTCAAAGTAGATCCGACCGGTTCAACCATCGAACGTAGGTCAGCAATTTCTGCCGTACCGCAAAGACCGCACGAAGAATTCCTTACCGTTAACGAGTTTCGCGGATCTCGAAGCGGCTCGCCACTTACCTGGACGGTGACTACGTTGTATTGCTGCGAATCGAATTCAATATCGGTGCAGTATTTAGCGCCCCTGATCATTTCCTGCGTTGCCAAGCGCTCAGAGATCACCATACCTATAGCCAGCTCGAAGTCCCTTCCTGGAGATCGCATGGACGTAGAAACGGGGATCGTCCTGCCTGCCGGTGTTTGAATCCTCACTTCGAGAGGCTCTTCTTCCGCTACGAGATCGGCAGTTCGTGATGAAGACCTACCATTTAGTTTCGTAACAAGTAACTGGCTCGTCTTTGTCCTCATCGAGCGTCACTCCTCGTATTCACCCAGCACACACCAATCTATCAGGATTAGGAGACTACCAAAAGAGGGCGCCGGAATCGGCGCCTACTGGCGATGCTGGCACGGAATGGTAGGTATTTTTTCGCTAAGGTGATTGATGGATGCTCCCGAGGACAGGCCACCAAGTATTTGTATTCGACAGGGCAATGGGTGATGTAATGAGGTTTATTAGTACACAATTAGTTAGCGGCCACTTTTGTTGAGTGTGAAGGTATCTCTTTAAAGTCATGAGCGATCAGAATTTTGTCGCCCCAGGTAATCAGAGTTTCGCTACCAAAAGGGCTAGAGCCGTTGCTGCTTCTAGGGGACCAAGCGGCCCGACTATTAGAACCAGACGAAGCGTTCAGAGCCGATCCTTCGGTTCGGCGATAGTCGTCCTAAGGGGATTTTTGGGTGTGACTTTTGTTTTTGCCGGCCTTCAGAAACTGGCAAATCCTGCATTTTTCAATCCAGCGAATCCGGTTTCCATCCAATCACAAATAGCTGCTTTTAATCGGACTTCGCCCATATCCTCGCTCTTAGCGATTGCAGGTCATGCCCCAGTGGCCTTTGGAGTGCTCATTGCCCTGGCGGAGTTGGCTATTGGACTCGGCGTTTTGTTTGGGGTCCTTACAAGAGTGGCAGCCCTGGGTGGAATGCTTCTATCTACCCTCTTTTTCCTCTCAGTCACATACCATGTCAAGCCCTACTACTACGGTTCAGATATCGTCTTTGTCTTTGCCTGGACGCCCCTGGTAATCAAAGGCGATGGAGGCCTGTTTTCACTTCCGATGTTCTTGCGAGGACGGTTGTTGAAGGCGCCGATCCCGAAGTACGTCGAGATGACATTTGATGACCTAGCCTCCAACTGTGTTCATAAGGATGGAGAGTGCTGTTCCGAACTTGGAAACGGGGTGAACTGCGCTTTTGAGGTCTGCCCATTGACCCACCTTCAACCAAGCCGGACCACGCCCATAAGCGTTACACCCGAAGATTACGAAGGTGACAAGAGGAGGTTATTTGCAGTCGTGCTACCGATTGCGGTACTAAGTATTCTTGAAGGTGGTCTCGCTAGCCTGAGCAGTTCGGTTGGGCGCGCCCTGGCTCCCAAAGAGGATTTCAGATCGGCTTCTAAACCCCTTAGCCTTACAGCAAAGGTGGCAAAGACCACACCAGATAACTCCACCACAAATACGACAGGTGTCTCCACCAGTTCGAAGCAGAATCTCGCCGTTAAGCCCAAGGGAGTGGCAATCGGTCCCTCGTCTTCAGTACCGGTTGGTCAGGTCGCCTCTTTTTCAGACCCCAAAACCGGTGGCCCAGCGTATCTCCTCCATCCCAAAGCCGACACCTGGGACGCCTTTTCGGCAATCTGCCCACACGCTGGGTGTACGGTTATGTACGAGCCAAACAATATCTTTGCATGTCCTTGCCACGGTTCAGAGTTTAATGCCGATTCCGGAATGGTGATTCAAGGGCCAGCTGCGGTGGGCTTGAGTCGAATCAACGTTGTCGACTTTCAAGGTCAACTATACGTGGAGGACTAGGGCCACATTTTCGGCTAGCTACCAAAAGTACCTTCGGCCAGAGTATTTCGAATTCGAGGAACTCACCTATGACAAGGCGGCGGTTACCGAATCAATTTTTGCCTCTGTTTCTGCGAACTCCGAGTGCGCATCACTACCAGCTACGATGCCGACTCCGGTTCTAATCTGAGCTTGGTGGCCAACGAATCTTACGTTCCTAAGAGCGAGGTGTAGATCAGCATCGCCGTTTGAATCTATCGTGCCTACTATGCCAGCGTAGAGATCCCTCGGGCTACCTTCAAGCCGAATGATCTCCTGGATTGCAAGAGGCCTCGGATCACCTGCTACAGCCGCCGTCGGCGCTATCATCGCCAAAACGGCCAGTGGGTTTAATCCCTCTTCAATACTGCCAGTAATCGTGGTCATTAGGTGCTGTACTGGTCCAAAGGTCAAAACTGAGGGTTGCTCTGCGTGTTCGATGTCACTCGAAAACTTTGACAGCGCATCCGTGATGCCTTGGACCACTATGGCATGTTCCCTGGTGTCTTTTTCTGACTCTCGAAGCTGCTCTGTCATCCCCTTCCGACGCGTGCCAGCCAGGGGTTTTGAGGTAATTCGTCCCTTTTCGATCGAAAGTACCAGTTCCGGTGACGCACCGGCATAATTCCCGAATAGGTAGCTTGAAGTGTTCGGATAGTACTTGTGGAATCTGACGAAGGCTTCTAAAGGAGAAGCCCCATGTGTGGGCTCGAAAATCGCCACGCGAGATAGCACTATCTTGCGAAGCCTCTTCTTTGCGATGAGCGAGAGGGCTTCCTCTATCATCTTCCCCCAATTCTCACGATCCGGCCTATCGACTCTCTTATT
>JAKBHQ010000287.1 GCA_021836665.1 Thermoplasmata archaeon | reverse complement strand
TCACAGCTCAGGCTGCCAGGCGTGTGCCTACGCTTTTCAGCGTTTTTGAGAACCCAAACCGCTCTGACCAGGGATTATGTCATGGCGGACCCCTAAAAATGCCAATTATCTCCGGAAGTCCGGTCTGGAGCTAGTGCTTAGGAGCGGCCAAGAAGCTTTTTCGAGACTAACCGCTGGATCCTATGCGGGTATGGAACGAGACCACTCATAGGGGACAATTTGGGAAAAGTGGATAACTACGGACCCACCATTATCGTCGAAGGCATGTCATAAAGGAATTGAGCGAAAGGAACGTCAATCAAAGGGTCGAGGTAGATATGCTCCACAGGGTTGTCGACTCGGGCCCAAAAAATTAGGGACATTGTGACGAACTTTGGTATGTGAAAACCGGAAGTCCACTCTGACCGGGGAAGCTGACCGGTACCTTCGACAAAGGATCGGTGACACGGGAGGAGACCTGATTTCCAACAGATTCCACATTGGGTCGGTTCCAAAAGCCCTTTCCGTCTATTAGACAAGGCGGAGTTCCGGCGGGCCGACCATGTGCGACATACGAAGGATCCGTGGGTGGTAAGAAAACCAATGCATTTCGTTGTGTAATGGATTTTGTTCTCGACGCGTTTAAAATTTCCAATGTCCACCGTGGACCAACTCTCGGTGACCCAGGTCCGAAGGGTTAGGACACCTTTTGTTCAGTTCGATTTCCCTGAGAGAGGTAGTTTTTTGGTCAATTGCCGATTAGGTGGTCGAAGGCCCAGGGATGGAATCGCACCCTTGAGCAAAGGAGCGCAAAACAGTCGATCTATAAGGTGCCGCCTCTTTGCTATCGCCTCATAGACGGTACCGCTAAGAGCTAAGGGCCATCCGGAACCAACTCGACACCATAACCAATTCAATTTCGGATATTTGTCTCTAGCGATTTCTAATACCGCCAAGGGGCCAGTCGCGATTAAGCCTTCCCGTATCACCATCAGCCTATCTCGTGGATTGTAAGCGAGGAGTGGATCTTGTGGGGAAAGTTCCTGATAGGGCAGCGTTGTCACCCGCCATCCATCAAGCACGTTGGCGAAGTGGCTGCACATATCGCACTCTGAATCGAAGATGACTGTCAGTTGGGAGACTGTAGAGGGAGACCTCGAATCTAAGTCCGAAGATTGTAGCCCGGAAGATTGTAGCCCACTTTCAAGGATGTTGGCAGTCCCTTCCTCGCTTTCCATACCGCTACGTTTCAATATTGTTCTTTCAGGGTAGGTCTCCCTCCATACTAGTCGTCAAGGGTGTGATCGAATTTTGACCTTGAGATATGAAATCTCTAGGTCTCTAGGCAAAGACCTATTGGCTAAAAACTTAAGGAACTCCGGCTCGCCCTGTTGGTTCAGAAAGGTGCTGATCGAACTTGAGGTGTGAGATGCTGGATCTAAGGCCAGCCATCCAGGATGAGATTTGCGCTAAGCCTCCGGATATTCACGAGTAATCACCGTTAGATTAATCACCGTTAGATATCCGTGATGACGCCAGTTGCCAAGTGAAACCTACCGGGTGCTCGCTAAGGTTAGGCTCAATGGAATCGCTTGAGCCAGCTATCTATTATTTCGTTGCTCCAGTAGCCATAGTCCTAGTGTTAGCATGGATTAGCAGCCGATATTTGGGAATCTCTTTCCGTGTTGATGAGGACGGCGTCGTTGTGGAGGTGCAGAGTTGAAGAGGCTTGTCAACCTATTACTGCTTGGGTTGGAGGCAATGGGTTGGCTGGTCTTTTTCTTGGGGTTTGCCGAATTGACTCGCAGGTTCATCCGCCGTTACCAGCGACTAGAAGTTGTAGGCGACTCCATGGAGCCTACCCTCTCCGATGGCGACAAAATTCTCGTCAGGAAGGGAATTGCTCCCATTCCTGGATCGCTGATAGTTTTCGCCGACCCGAGGGAGCGCACCAGGCTTCTCGTGAAGCGAGCACAAAGTGTCGGGGCTGGAGAAGTCGTCGCAATAGGTGATAATGCCGACGCATCCACGGACTCCAGGCACTTTGGACTCATCCCACTTAGTGAGCTTATTGGCGTGGCATTCTATCGCTATTTCCCCGTAAGTTCGGCCGGAAGGATTTAAAAGATGAGCTCATTATCGAAATCATCTAGAGTATAGAATATGGCGTCGCTCCGTGAAGAAGTTGCAGAGGTGCTTAGCCCCTCATTCATCGATGACATCGGTTCAATTAGCGTGGAAGAACTTCGGCGGCGTAGAGACCAGGCAATCCATATCGAATCGGTTGTGTCCTATACACGTCGGTTAGTGCAGGCGATGATCGACATCGCTGAAGCTTCTAATGCTACTTCAGATTCCAGCGAACTAATTGGCGAATTGTCTGAGATACTTAGTGACGGTAACCCGCATAGTTCAGCTGGCAGACTAGTGGAAGTGGAGATCTCGGAGGAGGCCTCTCTACAGGCTGACCAGTTCTTGCAGGACTCCCTGGCCGGTCCACCTTCGAAGAGCGATCGGTTGGCGGAGACCGAAAGGGAGATATCCGAGATGAGACAACAGTTGCACTCGGTACTGGATCTGCTCTCATCTGAACTAGTCGAGCAGTACAAGAATGGTCGGGCCAGCGTAGAGGGCCTACTTGAGGATGTAAGGAAGGGCTAAGGACCTTCTCGGAATCTACGACCCGTCTCGCGGGTTGAAAAACATGACGCTGATCGGCTGACGACGTTGCGTCGGTCTTGCTTGCTAGTCGGAGGTTGTTCTCGATGCGTTTTGCTGTTCTGTCCTACCATACTTCGCCGTTGGCTCAACCCGGCGTTGGCGATGGTGGTGGAATGAACGTATACGTAAAACGTTTGGCATCGGCCCTAGTTCGATCTGGGGCAGATTGTGACGTCTATACCAGATCAACATCGGTCAATGATCCCTTGAAAATTGTCGTTGAACCTGGTTTTGTCGTTCACAACGTTCCAGCTGGTCCCCTTCGGCATCTCGAAAAAGAGGAACTTTTGGACCACGTCGACGAGTTTCGGGACGAAGTTCTTAGCTTGATGCTCGATTCCAATTCATTTATGCCGGATCTGATTCATTCGAACTATTGGCTATCGGGGATTGCTGGGCACACAATCAAACACGAACTGGACGTCCCAATGTTGACGACTTTCCACACATTGGAGCGAGTAAAGTCCTTCGGTCGGACGAGACCGGATGATGGTTACGACGAGGATTTTAGGGTCAAAAAAGAACTTGAAATAATGGGATGTTCAGATGCGGTGCTAGTTTCGTGCGCTCAGGAAATGATCCAGCTTGTCGACCTTTATGGCATCTCGGCCGAGAGGGTTGAGGTGGTCACGCCTGGAGTCGATCATGCATTTTTTGCCCCAGGCGCAAAGGCTATGGCTCGCCAAGCCCTTGGACTCGACCAGAATAAGAAGCTCCTCCTTTGGATCGGCAGAATTCAACCCCTAAAGGCACCTTCCATGGCGGTAGCTGCGCTTGGAATCCTGGCGAGGGAGTTCGATGTTGAGATGGTCATGATAGGTGGGCCGTCTGGAATCGAAGGGTCAGAAGAGCTGAATCTGGTAAGGAAGCTTGCTGAGTCCTACGGCGTTCAGGAGCGTTTGCACCTGATCTCACCACAACCCCACGAGACCATTTCCAGCTACTATCGAGCAGCGGATTTATGTTTCATTACCTCCAGAACTGAGTCATTTGGCCTTGTCGCCCTCGAGGCCGCTTCGTGCGGACTGGTAACTATCGCTTCGGATGTCGGCGGGCTCACCTCGGTGATAGATGGGGGGATGACCGGGATATTGGTTTCTGAACGGTCCCCAGAAAAGTTTGCAGAGGAGGCGGGCAACTTGCTGTCGCATCCAGAGCAGATGAAAGCTATGTCAAAGGCGGCGGTGGAGAAGTCATTCGGTTATACCTGGTCGTACGCCGCTCGACAGATGAGTTCTATTTCCAGATCTTTGCTTGCCCGAGAACTACTTAGTTGTAGCTAGTACCGATCCCGCAGGTCTGAATGTACTGCCGGGCTAACGGTAATGTTTGGGAAGGATAGGGTTATGTCCGCGTTTCCTATTTTTGTATGCTCGATCGGACAGGATTGTCAGCTAATTACTGGTTAATTATTGAGTCAACATCCGTTCAAACCTGCTTATTATCTGTTGTATGTTTGATCTGTGTTTTGTCGGCGGAGGCAAGATGGCGAGCGCCATCTTGTCTGGAATTGTTGAAGGTCCCGGCTCGCAAGGCAGGTCAATACATGTTTCTGAAAAGTTTGAGCCCGCTAGAAAGACCATCGTCGATCGCTTTCCTGACGTGAGTGTATCTGCATCACCGGAACCCGCTAACACATTCGTGTTAGCGGTAAAG
>JAKBHQ010000486.1 GCA_021836665.1 Thermoplasmata archaeon | reverse complement strand
TAAGGGGCTGAGCTGCTTTTGATAATTGCTTAGCGCTAATCGACCGTAACTCGACGAGGTCGCAACAGCATTGCTTTTAGAGTCGGAAAAGTTAGCGATCTGTTTGGCTCTGTTTTGGCTAGGCCAGTTCTGACGACTGTATAGTCTCCGTCGAAGCGTCTTCGTGATAGTACTTTCCACCCCGCATCCAAGAAGCACCTGCTGCTAAAAGGCAGGCTACGAGTGCGAAGTCGAATGCTATGTCCAGGCCCTTTTTGAATGGGGCCGAAATCAATGACGGGAAGAAACTCCGACCTATCAAATAAGAAGCCTTCGTCGGATCGACCCTTGATAGAGCTGGTCCCAATAAGTGCTGGATTGGGTTGTAGCCAAGGAACGCCGCAAAAAGGGTACCTATGGGTGGTAGGTGGGAAATACGATTCGCATCGACGCTTGGTACGCCCTGATTCACCAGACCGTGATAAAGGCTAAAGGGCAAGGAGCTAGAGAGGCCGACGATTATCAAAGAAAAGAATATTCCGATCGATAGGACCATAGCTGAGTTCTGGAAGGTGTTGAGCATTCCGGCACCAGCACCTCGCTGGTCTGCGGGGAGGCTGTTCATCACTCCAGCGCGATTAGGCGAAGCGAAGATGCCCATCGAAAGGCCATTTAGGAGTAAGAGTAAGGCAAAGGCCGTATAACTAAAGTTGAGCGGAAGTAGCTCCAAAAGCCCAAAGCTAATAGCCGCTAGTACCATCCCTCCAGTGGCGAAAGGACGGGCCCCGTATCGGTCGGAGAGCCAACCCGACAAAGGCCCAGATATCAAAAAGCCCACAGTCATCGGGACCATATAGATACCCGCCCAAAGTGGAGTTCTGGCAAAGCTATATCCATGAAGTGGGAGCCAGATCCCCTGAAGCCAAATAATCAGGATAAACATCATCCCGCCTCGTCCTAAAGAGGCCAAAAGACTGGCGATATTTCCCGCAGTGAAGGCTCTGATCTTGAACAGGTGGAGCTGAATCATCGGGTGTGAGACTTTTGTTTCGACGATCCCAAAGATAACGAGAAACACGATCCCCCCGATGAGTTCGAAGAGCACGCTTGGGTTTGTCCACCCCATGGAAGAAGTTCCGTAAGGTTCGATACCGTAGGTGATTCCCACCAATATGAGGATCAGCCCCAGGGCGAAGGTGAGATTTCCCCACCAGTCGATCTTCGAGGGCGTGCGAACGCCGTGCTCTTCTAGCTTAAAGTAGGCCCAGAAAGTCCCAAACAGCCCTACTGGTACCGAAACCAAAAATACCAATCGCCAGTCGAAGGGTCCGAGCAATCCTCCGATGATCAAACCGATAAAGGAACCAGCGATCGCTGCTACCTGGTTTATCCCTAGGGCCATACCGCGCTGATTAGCTGGAAATGCATCGGTGATAATTGCACTCGAATTTGCCATCAAAAAGGCCGCACCGACTCCCTGGAAAATTCTCATCACTATCAAGTACATCGCCGCAGCCTGTCCGTGCATCCAGGTGAGGGAGAGCAAGATCGAAAAGACCGTGAAGACTGCGAAACCGAGGTTGTACATTCGAACCCTGCCAAACATGTCCCCGATTCGCCCAAAGCTAACTACGAGGACAGCTGTAACGACCAGGAATCCCATGAGCATCCATAGGAGATAACCAGTGTTGGCGGGAGAAAGCGGGTTAAGTTTGATTCCGTTGAAAATATTCGGTAGTGCTATCAGCACGATTGAGCTGTTGATCGTGGACATAAGCATGCCTATTGTGGTATTCGAGAGTGCGATCCACTTGTACCTGCTCGGATGGGTGACGTGAGCGTGCTCCATGTCATACCAGTGGCGTTCTACGGGACCTCGGGCGGTGTCCGTCTGTGCCATGATCACCTCCGTGCAAATTGGCAGATTTAAAACCGATGCTTACGTTAACGTAAAGTAGCGGGAATTATGCCTAAAGTCGGCATTTGTCGGCTCAAGAAGTGGCAATTATTGGCCGTTCGCCTAAGCACAACCTTCGCAATAATTGCGCTTGGCGTGGCATATCCATGCCCTCTGGTGGGAGATTTGTAAATATAAATGCATCAGTCCACGAGTCGCGATAGTTTCTAGTTAAATATGAGCTTCGGACTTTTTCTCCTGATTAGGCGAGCGGGGCTTGGTTGGTTTTCGGGACCAGCTTTCGTTGGGCGTTTGTCCTGAGAAGAGCTGTATGGATAACGAACCGGGCCCAGAGGACGGAATGGTTCGATAGGGGGCTGGAGGTGGGGATAGTGACTGCTGTTCGACTCTTGGTGGGAACCAAAAAAGGTGCCTTCATCGCTACATCGGACGAACGTAGGAGGCAATGGAGCCTGAAAGGCCCTTTTTTTGGCGGCTGGGAGGTTTACCATATCAAAGGATCACCGGCCGATCCAAGTCGAATATTTGCGTCTCAGTCGACCCAGTGGTTTGGGCAGATTGTTCAGCGATCTGACAATGGCGGCGAAAGTTTTTATACCGTGGATAATCAGTTTGTCTACGAGGACCCAGTTGGCTCGCACCTTTTTTACGACGGCACCGAGCGAGGATTTGAATTTAAAAGGGTCTGGCATTTTGAGCCCGACCTGAGCGATCCCGATCTTGTCTATGCGGGTGTAGAAGATGCATCAATATTTAAAAGTGTCGACGGAGGGAAAAGTTGGGGAGAGTTGTCCGGTTTGAGGCGGCACGCTTCCGGTCAGACTTGGCAGCCAGGGGCCGGGGGACTCTGTCTTCATACGATAGTCATTGATCCGCGAGCTAATGGGAGGATTTTTGGCGCAATTTCAGCGGCGGGGGTTTTCCGTTCAGACGATTGGGGATCGAGTTGGAGGCCAATTAACAGAGGGCTTCTTTCGGAAGGTATCCCTGACCCTGACGCCGAGACGGGCCATTGCGTCCATAGGATAGCGCTAGACCCAAACCGACCAGACACCCTCTTTATGCAGAAGCACTGGGATGTTATGCGCTCCGATGACGCTGGGGAGAATTGGTACGAGATAAGTGGCGACCTCCCTAGTGACTTTGGGTTCGTAATCGGAGTTCACCCACATCAGAGCGATACGGTCTATGTAATACCCATATCGAGCGATTACGAGCACTTTCCGCCAGAAGGCAGACTACGGGTATACCGGAGCACCTCCGGCGGAGGCCAATGGGAGCCGTTGACCAAAGGACTTCCCCAGTCGAACTGCTATGTAAATGTCCTTCGCGACGCAATGGACATCGACGACCTAGACCCATGTGGAGTCTACTTTGGTACGACTTCGGGAGACATCTACGCTTCGGCCGATTCCGGTGATAGCTGGGAGCCGATCTTTTCGAGCCTCCCGGCTATCTACTCAGTCGAGGCGCAAAGGATTTGAGCATTCGAGTCATTCTGCCGCCACACCTTAGAAATCTTGCAAATGTCGCCAAGGAGGTGAATCTTACTGTGAGGCAACCCGTTACGATTTCATCACTTTTGGACACTCTCGAAGAGGAGTATCCAGTTCTGAAAGGGACGATTCGGGACAGCAACACTTCGATTCGACGACCTTATGTGAGGTTTTTCGCACTTGAGACCGACCTAAGTAATCAAGACCAAAGAGATCCGCTGCCAGAGCTGGTTGTAGCTGGTAAGGAACCATTGATTATTCTGGGCGCCATGGCCGGGGGATGATTTCATTTTCGTCCTTAGTTTTAGGAGTGGGAACGACGTCTCATGGTTTGCGAGATAATCGCTGATACCTTGCAGAACGGATTACAAAGAACGATCTATTAGTGGATAGATTGCCTGAAATGGTACGGACGAGCTTGCTGCGATATGTTCAGGGAGACTTAGTGGCCAGACTCAGGTGCCCAAGTGAGTCTGTTTTTCAACGCAAGTGCGACGTAGACCAAACTGATCAAAGCTGGTACTTCGATCAATGGTCCAACCACGCTGGCCAAGGCCTGGCCGCTCGATATCCCAAAGGTAGCAATGGTGACCGCGATAGCGAGCTCGAAGTTGTTTCCTGCTGCGGTGAAGGCAACGGTAACCGCCTTTGTGTAGGGGAGCTTAAGCCCGAATCCAGCCAATAGCCCGACGCTCCACATAATTGCGAAATAGCAAAGCAGGGGGATTGCGATTCGGACGACATCTAGAGGGTGGGCGGTTATGTGGCTGCCCTGAAGAGCGAAGAGCAAAATTACCGTGAACAGTAGCCCGTAAAGGGCAAATGGTGAGATCCTAGGTATCAATTTTGCTTCATACCAGCTGCGGCCCTTCATTCTTTCACCGATGTTGCGCGTCAGGTATCCCAAAACGAGGGGAATTCCAAGAAATATCCCTACTGAAATAGCAATGGAGGAAACGGAAAA
>JAKBHQ010000335.1:1784-4362 GCA_021836665.1 Thermoplasmata archaeon | reverse complement strand
CACTCTCCGAGCGTCAGATCGACCAACAACGCTTACTCACGGCCAAAAGGCCCGTTTCCGCTAGCTAATAACGGTGATCAGTAAGCACTTGACGGCATTTGTTGCTTGATTGAGCCAAAGAGGCTCCGACTTCCAAAACGAAGAGAGGATTAAAGCTCGCTTCTTAGTCGTCCTTTTAAGTCAGCCAAAATTGGAACTGGACCCGGATCTACTCCAGCTAGCTCGGCAAGATACAGGGAGAGGAAGTCTCCAGTAATGATCAGGTCGAAAAGCTGGGCCAAATCACCGTCGCCCTCCGCCCTAAACTCCGAATATGAAGACACCTTCTCCGAAAGTAGCTTTCTTCCAATTTCCATTCGCCGATAGACCTGAGGATGCTCTCCATCGTGGCGTAGCGAGACGATGGCCAGGGTCTCTTTGGTTACCGATAGCAGGTTCTCCCAGCCGGTGATCTCGTTATGACAGTTCTCGGGATACACCGAGTAGAAGGCTGGCGACTTTACATTCTCGTTAATCTGAGCCTTCCAGCGAAGGGCACCTGCCGCACCAATAGAACCAGCTGAATGAATGACCGGGATTTTGCCGAATAGCTGCCCAGCAAGCACTTCTGCTGGATTGCCCGATAAAAGCAGCTGATCCCTCCTTCTGCGAAGCTGAGCAATAGCTAGGTCGATCCAATAAGTAGCGCCTGGGAAAAGTCCTATATCCTCCAGAACCACGAGAGGAGGAATCGAAAGGGCACCAATTGCGCCCCTTGGCTGCGGGATATCAGATGGAACGCGAATCAAAGGAATCGCTGATTCGTCGGCGAACTTCCCCAGCTCTCCTCCAGAAGTCACAACTACCAAATAGGCGCCTTGCTCATAGGCAAGTTGACTTGCCTCCAGAGTCTCTTCTGTGTCGCCTGAAAAAGACACTGCGAACACCAGCGTTCCTCTTGAAACAAACGCAGGCAAATTATAACTCTTCACAACGGTCACCGGTACCGCCATAAAAGGCGCAGCAGCCGCCAGGAGTACGTCGCCCGAGATGCCGCTTCCACCCATTCCTAAGACAACAATGTTTTCAATCTGATGCCTCAGGGGCAGACCAGCAAGGGCGTTAGCTTGAATGGCCGCTTGGGCCACTTGCTCCGGCAAGCCAGCTGATACATCCCACATGCCCTGGGTGTCAACTCTCGTACTCAAAAAAACCCCTCACATTGGATATACGTCTACGGCAAAGAAATTCACCACAAACACCTTGAGACATGAAGAGTAACGCTAGCCAAAGCTACAATGCTTGGCAATTATACAGGAAGGATTTGTGGCAAAAACTTGAATTAATCTCTTACTTGATCTTTGTGCTTTGCTTCGAGCTCAGAAGCTTCCGACTCACCGACGACCTCTGCCTCGTCAATCAGTAGTATGCAAATTCCATCACGGATTGGATATTTTCTTCGAAGGCGTGCATTGTACAAAAAACCGTCTTCTTGGAAGTCCCAAAGCTCACCTTTGTCCAACGGACAGGCAAGAATCTCTAACAGTTGAGCTGAAATCACAAACTTACTCCTACCGATCGGCCTTAGAAATAACCGCCAAAACTTCCGACAGCCTGGAAGCTACCTCCTGCGAGTTTTTAGCCTCGAGATTCAACCTCAAAAGTGGCTCGGTATTAGACGGCCTAACGTTGAACCACCAATCGCCTAAATCTACCGTAAGTCCATCAAGTCGATCCATGGTACCCCGGTTACTATAGGCGTTTGAAATAAATTCTGTGACTTTCCCAGCATCCTTGACCTTAGTATTCACCTCACCAGAGGAAGCGTAGGTCTCTAGAGGTATCCTCAGCTCCGAAAGTGGCTCATCCGAATTGGACAACACTTGCAGTATCATCAAGGCTGCGACTAACCCGCTATCGGCTCGGTAGTTATCTCTAAAATAGTAGTGCCCAGAGTGCTCACCACCAAAAACTGCTCCAGTCCTAGCCATCTCTGACTTGATAAAGCTATGGCCTACTCGAGTCCGAACTGGTACCCCCCCCAGCTTTGAGATTAATTCGGGCACCGCCTTAGAGCAGATCAAATTATAAAGTATTGTCGCACCAGGATGGCTGGACAAAATGGCCTTTGCGACAATTGAGGTAGTCAATGAACCCGACAAAGGAGCGGCCTTATCATCTACCAAAAAAACCCTGTCTGCGTCTCCGTCAAAAGCGAGGCCTACATCCGCCTTACGGGCGATGACCTCGGACTTTAAATCAATAAGGTTTTCGGGCTGGATGGGATCGGCGGGGTGATTTGGAAAAGTACCATCGAGTTCGGGATAAAGAAATGTGAGTTCTAGTCCTAACTGGTTTAACGCCGCCGGAACTACCAACCCACCCATTCCATTTGCCGTATCACAAACTATTTTCAGCGGCTTCAAAGAGGAAATATCTATGAATGACTGGAGATGCTTCACGAAATCGTCAAGCAACTCTTCCTTCCGGTTCTTTACCGCTGACCTATCAACCGTTGGCAATGCTCCAGATAGGAATGCCAAGGCGAACTCCTTTATAGCATCCAAGCCAGAATCCGACGATATCGGTGCTGCTCCGG
>JAKBHQ010000335.1:0-1774 GCA_021836665.1 Thermoplasmata archaeon | reverse complement strand
ATGTGAGGCCGTGAACATCGCTCCGGGGGCGGCTAGCCTTCCAGAAGCAAAGTACAACATGTCCGTGGAGCAAAGGCCAATCGAGATAACCGAAGTGCCCTGCGAATTGACGCCTTCGATGAAGGCTTCCGACAACTCGACAGAAGATGTCCTAATGTCATATCCGACTACGATCTCGGCCGAGTCGCAAAACTTCGCAAAACCAGCGCCAATGGCTCGAGCCGACTCAGCATCTAACTCCGAAGGCACGACCCCTCTGACGTCATAAGCCTTAAAGATCGAAGTGTCCATCTTCTGTCAACCCTCCTGCTCCACATTCACGGAACACCGGCGAAACTTTCCACCAAATCAAGCGGCGAAACATGGCCACAGGGGCACTAATCGCCCGAACTACCCTAGTGGCTGATTCGCATCAGCCTTGCCGGTCTTTGTCGACCTACCGCGGCGAAACTTTCCAAAGATCCTTGGACCGAAAGCAGTTCCCATCAGCGCCATTAGCGCAATGGCGGCTATCGAAATGGCATCCGACATCTTCTCGATAGCCGACACGCCATAGTAAAGCTCGACATGTTTCTGCGTCGGAACTACCACCATCAAGTTAGGTGAGACCCGGTATGGGCCACTACCTCCCTTCACCTTCCAGTCTGGAAAGTAGGAAATCTTCACGTAAACCGGCACACCCGGAGTAGTCACGTTGAAAGATAAATTTGAATTCCCGGCAATGATCGACGAGACGGCATCAGCCGGCAAAGGCTTCACCGGAGCCACTTTAGCCTTTGGAGACACCCGCGGCCAGTTACTCGGCCCAGAAGCTGCCCTGAGCACCGACCATTCGGACGGATTCATATACCAAGGCACCACGGAGTTCAGCCATTGAACCCTCCCGTTAGAGTTTGGGGTGATGACAGCCGGTAGATTCTGAAGGGGGGCGACAAGTGCGGCGTTCTTTACGAGGTAGATATTCCAAGTCTCCGTATTAGACACGGTCTGACTCTTTGGATTAACCGCTTGGACTTGATCAATAAGCTCAAGGTTCGAGTTCCGGTTAGCTGCGGCAACGACCGAAGGACTGAAGGCCATAAAGTATCTGACCCCCATCATTTGAAGGTGAGCTATTCCAAGATTTACGTTCAGACCGGCGTAGGGAAGTCCAGACATTGCCTCAGATGGCGCCGCTGAAAGTTCGGATTGGTTCAAAAAGTGATATGGGGTGGTGGCTGAGGACTCAAAGAATAGGCCCTCCTGAGTATTGATGCAATTGTTGGTCCAGTACGGAAGGAGCATCAGTGCCATTGGAGTGCCGAAATCGTTCTCGGAAGAATTGTACTCCCACATGGCTCGCCCACAACCATAGCTTTGGGCTACCTTACGCATCTTCAAAATAATCGATCGGTACTCTGGCCAGCCCGCTTTCCCCTCGTATCCTGAGTAGTTCCAGCTCACCCAGGAAGGTATGAAGGAGCGAGGCGACTTAAAAACGCCAAGCCATGAGGGGGACCCGAAATATGGGAATAGTATTCCAACCAATAGAACAAGGCCCGCTATGACACCGAGCACGCCGAGGAACCCCCCCTGAGCAGATCTTAAGTCGGTCGCCTTAGCTACTTCAGCTGGCACCTTCGCAATGTACTGCTCCGAGTCACTCAGCCCGCCATCATCGGACAAAAAGACTTCATGTGTCGGAGAACTGAGCGGATAAAGAGCCTCGAGATTATCAAAAGAGTGAGCTGAACCATCCTTTGCGTCTCTGTTGCCGGGGTCATTATTCAGCTTG
>JAKBHQ010000271.1 GCA_021836665.1 Thermoplasmata archaeon | reverse complement strand
GATCTAATAGGCCTTTCACTTCGACGCTATCGACTTCGGAATTTCTTGCGCTAACCTCGGTTGGACTCGTCCCAATCAGCCAAGTAATGGGTTCTTCTGTCTATCAGATTGGATATCAGCCGCTTCCCATGGGATTTTCACAGGGCATGGCTATGGGCTCTCTAATTCAACCTCAGCTGCTTTCCGTACAGACGGAAGCCCTAAATCGCTGCCGGGACCTTGCACTTTCCCGTCTAGTTGATGAGGCTCGAGCAGTTGGGGCCGATGGAGTACTCGCGGTCAAGATCTCTAGCGGCTCCCTTGATTTCGGCACTAATGTCATTTCGACCAGTATCACAGGGACCGCATTTAGATACCCCGAATCGCTAAAGCCTAAATCGAAATCATACGGGCTTGGGCTAACGAACCTTTCGGGGGCAGATGTGATACAACTCGTCTCTCACGGTTATTTGCCCGTGGGCATTCTGGCTTCAGTTGTGGTCTACTTCGCCCCAATACCATACCTACCCATGGGATCCCCGACCGGACCATCGATTTTCGGCGGCGGCGCTGGTGGCTGGGGTGGCAACTTTGAAATCTCGTCGTTGTCTCAAGCTCTGCGTTACACTCAGCACATTGTACGTTCGTCCGTCAAGGAGCAGGCAGAACATATGCGGGCAGACGGAGTTGTTGGAATGGACCTGAAAACAGGATCTGCTCCGATAGGCGATGAATCGACAAGAGCAGTGTATTTTACTTCGAGCGTCTACGCAACGGCCATAAAACGAGCACCATCTCCCCAAGATGCAAAGCCGGTGGACATTTCTTTGGACCTTGCTACCTGATGTCTACCGTGGTTTCGGACTTGACCCCAGAAACCCTTATTTTTTTCAAACATTCAAATAACTATGCGAACCAACAAGATTGCCCACTAATCAGTAAGGACAGGAACTAAACATGGAATACGACCCGAAGTCAACCGAGGGACTTCCACAGGACGCCAAGGGCAGGCTGGCTCAAAACAAGGGTGGCCTATTCACTAGCGATCTTTCAGTGAACGAATTCTTGCTGGTCAAACAGGCAGGATTTGATCCATTGGGGATGGTGGTAGGGTCTTCAATCTACCATATTGGATACCAAGCCATGAGATGGAAGCAGTCTCAGGAGATGGAAGTTCTGACCCAAGCAATGTACTCCGCTCGAGACCTTGCGATGACCAGAATGGAAGAAGAGGCCGATGTTCTCGGTGCCGACGGAATCGTGGGTGTCAGGCTCCAGGTTGGCAGGTACGACTGGGGAGCGGATTTAGCGGAGTTCATAGCAATCGGGACGGCTGTACGGCATCGCGAAGGTGTATTGCACCGGGCCCCTAACGGACGACCTTTTACGAGCGATCTCTCGGGTCAAGATTTCTGGACAATTCTTCGCGCTGGGTATCGTCCGTTAGGTTTGGTGATGGGTAATTGCGTCTACCACGTAGCTCATCAAGGCATGCGCCAGAGTTTCGGTAATGCATTTCAGAACGTGGAGATGGTTAACTTCACTCAGGCTCTCTATGAAGCTAGAGAGTTGGCTATGGCCCGCATGCAACATGAGGCCGAACTTCTCAAATCCGAAGGCATTGTCGGTGTACAACTAAATGAGAAGAGTCACGGATGGGGCTCTCATGTGATCGAATTCTTCGCCATCGGGACGGCTGTAACCCCGATCTCAGAGAATCACACGATCGATACTCCTTCATTGATTATGAACATGAATGTCTAGGCTGATTCCTCTGTTCAGCCGATTCGGAGTTCAAAAAAACGAGCAGTTTCAAGTGGATTAGGACGATACTGGTCTATCTCTACAAATCCAAGCGATTCGTACAATGCAATGGCTTGGGTCATTTCTGTGACGGTATCCAATCTAACTGCGAAATACCCAAGCTTTTTAGCCGCGTCTATCGCAACCTGGCATAGTAATCGCGCTATACCTGAACCGCGAAACTCCGGAGCAACATACATTCGCTTCAGCTCAGCTATTCCTGGTGATAGGTATCGGATGCCTATGCATCCGACTGGACCTGCCTCACTGGTGGCCAAAAATGCCGCACCACCGACGGAGCGCGAATATTCTCTTGAAGGACTTCGGAGCTCCTCTTCGGTGTCTTGGAAGTCGATGACAAATGGAAGCTGGCCGAAATACTCCTTCACGAGCTGGACAAACTGTGCTAATCCAGTGTCGTCAATGACTTCTTCAATAACTATGTCAACGCCTTTCACGCTAAGAGCCTATTTCGACCTCTAAGTCAATAAGCACTTTTTTACCCGGAGAACAGTATCCAGTCTAACTACGCTTCGCTTAGCTGACCCAGTTGCTAATTTAATCTGGTGCAAATCCAAGCTCAAGGAACTTCACTGGTGAGCATTTCGTCGGCGACTTGCGAGAAGGAAAAGAAAAACACCATAAGCTTCCACGTCGGATTCTTGGTTCTTCGTTCGCCCAGAGATGAAAGCTTTGACGACATTGCGCAGACTATTGCGCAGGCCAATGTGCTGAAGGCCAAGCATCTGCCTTCAGCAAAAATTCAAAGTTCGTGCCAACCATGGCCCGTCGAATGATTGTAGGATCCTACATATTCTTATAGCCAAGGAGAGACTGGATGGACAATTGACTCCTGCGTCACCCTTATCGCCGGATGGTGCTGATGGTTACCTCTTTGATTTCGACACCAAGGTGGTCGGTCAAGATGGAAGCTATCAAGCACTTATCAGTCCCAACTGGAACATAGGCAAGAAGCCAAATGGCGGCTATTTGATGGCCATTCTGAATAGGGCATTTCAAAAGGAATCTGGTAAACCACACTGTCTGTCCATTACGGCCCACTACCTTCGTTCTCCAGACCCGGGGCCATGCGAGCTAGATGTAGTGGTAGAGAAAGCGGGCAAAACTATTACAAACGTGTCCGGACGCCTTAATTCCGAAGGCAAGGCTTCCATCATTGCTCTTGCAACTTGCGGAGATCTCGACAGTATGGTTGGCCAGAATCGTCAGAGCGCTAAGGCGCCTGAGATTGATCCGCCTTCCTTATGTGAAGAATTAAAGTGGCCGGATACCATTGCCGGAGCTGTCGGATCGCAGATGCCACATCGATTTGAGATGCGCGTGCCCAAGGACTCTTCTTTCAACAAACGCGAAGCTAGCGGCAATCATGCAAAGCTAGCGGTATGGATGCGTTTTGCTGATGACCGGCCGATAGACGCTGACTCGGTTCCGCTTTTTTTGGATTCTGCACCGCCCGCAATCATGGCGGTAATCCAGGCGGGTTGGATTCCGACGATTGACTTGACAATCCACCTAAGAAGGGTTCCAATAGGCAACTGGGTGCTCGGCATATTCTCAACTAACACGCTGATCAATGGACTGCTAGAAGAAGACGGCACTCTGTGGGACGAAGATTTTAATCTCATAGCTACTTCTCGCCAGCAGGCGATGCTCCTCAGCTTGAATAAGCGTGGTTGAGCCTGTAAAAAGGGAGTCAATTTACATTAGCGTTAGGTGTGGGCTTAGTTCTTGAGACTGGGTATGAGTAGCCAAATCGAGTTTCATGGCCAACCCACAATTTGCCGGTGGACCTCTCTGGAAGTCCACCGCTGAAAAGGCGGAGAGGCTCTATTTCTAGAGGTCATTCCAAAAGCTGGTCAAGTGCAGGCGATTTTGCCTCACTTGAGTTGGCCCAAGAATCCCTGCGTTGTCGTTAATTAAGCTAGGTGCAGTCATCGTCGACAATTGCGCAGAATCGAATGGTTCGATATCCGCTGCATCCGGGTATGGTCCAGTAAATTGTTCAGTACAAAGCCGAGATTTATTAGATATTTTTCAACCGGGGAGCCATGAAAAGATGTCGGACATAACCGAAGTTGGACTTGAGATTGCACGGTTGACGGCTTTAGATCTTTTGGAGGCCTACGCATCGAAGAAGCTATCGCCGGTCGAAGTAATAGAGTCGCTTCTATTGCGAATCGACCGATTAGACCGATCCAATTTCAAACTTAACTCGCTCATCACTGTATCAGAGCGGGCGCTCGAAGAAGCCAAGAGAGCAGAAAGCGATATCCACAAAGGGGCCAGCACTCAAAGATGTCTTGGGTTGCCGATTGTAGTAAAAGACAACATTGATACAAAGGATATGAGAACTACTGCTGGATCACTAGCCCTGGCAAATTCACCCTTTCCGAAGTCCGACGCTACGGTTGTGCGGAAGCTTCGAGAAGAAGGTGCGATAATCATAGGCAAGTCGAACCTATCCGAGTGGTCCAATTTTCGAGGAGTTAGCAGCAGTAGTGGGTGGAGCGGCTTAGGGGGCCAATCTAGGAACCCGTATGCCTTGGACCGAAGCCCCGGTGGATCGTCGTCTGGGTCTGCGGCAGC
>JAKBHQ010000366.1 GCA_021836665.1 Thermoplasmata archaeon | reverse complement strand
TATGGCAGCTGCCAAATCGCCAATTCGAGTAGCAGTGACTGGAGCGGCCGGCCAGATCGGCTATTCGCTGCTTTTCCGCCTCGCAGCTGGTGAGGTATTCGGTCCCGATCAGCCGGTAATTCTGCAATTGATCGAGATCGAGCCGGCTCTCAAGGCCCTCAATGGTGTCGCAATGGAGCTTGACGACTGCGCTTTTCCCCTTCTGAGTTCGATCGAGATGACCTCCGATCTTAATGCCGGGTTTAACGGGGTAAATTGGGGACTCCTGATCGGGTCAGTTCCCCGTAAGGCGGGGATGGAGCGCAAGGACCTGTTGTCTATTAACGGCGGCATCTTCAAGCCCCAGGGTCAGGCGATCGAGAAGAACGCCGCTTCTGACGTCAGGATTCTGGTAGTCGGCAACCCCTGCAATACAAACTGCGTAATTGCGAGGAGCAATGCGCCAGAGGTGCCAGATGACAGATGGTTTGCAATGACCCGACTCGATCAGAATAGGGCAATGACGCAGTTGGCAAAGAAGTCGTCGACGACCGTTACCGACGTCAAGAGGATGGCAATATGGGGAAACCATTCCTCTACCCAATTTCCTGATTTTGAGAACGCCACAATCTCTGGCCGACCCGCTACCGAGGTAATCACCGACAGCGCATGGCTGCAAGGCGAGTTTATCTCTACCGTTCAGAAGCGGGGAGCGGCGATCATTGACGCTAGGGGTGCCTCGTCAGCCGCATCTGCCGCTAACGGAGTCGTAGACTCGGTCCGTTCGGTAATCAACCCCACTCCAGACGGCGACTTTGTCTCCTTGGCGGTCTGCTCTCACGGCGAGTACGGCGTCCCAGAAGGACTACAGTTTGGTTTTCCGATCGTCTCCGACGGAAAGGGCTACACGATCGTCGAAGGGATTTCGCATAGCGATTTTGCCAAGTCAAAAATTCAGCTAACCCAAACTGAGCTAGTAGAGGAACGTGCCGACGTGGCCCACTTGATACCAGGTGGGATCTAACTAGCCCCACAAACGGCCGATCTACCACTTAGTCAGCCCTAGGCCGCATGCCTCGCCGGATCGAACAGATCGGTCCGGTGAGGCATTTAATGGCCTGCAGTAACTCCACCGATACTTAGCGTCTACTTTTAGGCTTTAGACCCTGGCCTAATCTTTCTTTCAGACCGTCGTGGTCTGTTTGGACCGCCCTAGGTCTGGAAGGGTGTCGGCCCAATTAGGTCCTAGGAGCGAAAGACCACACTTTTCTAGGTAGGAAATCTTGGCCTCTATCGCTTTACGCCAAAGCGCCAGGTCATTTTCGAAGTGAACCCGATCGCCGTCTTCGAAGGCGTGCTCCACTTCGTTGAATGCTGCGTCTTCCTGGTCGAGGAGCTCGCGATAGCGGGCTAATACGTGGTCGTCGATCACCCCATCAGTTGTCATTGCAACCCCCTATAACTACTAGGCACTCCAGTAGATTAAGTCTAAGCTACTCGTTTTTGCTGGGAATTATCTTGAAATTTACCCTTTCAATCTGTTTCATGTTTCATGTCTTTGGTATGCCTTGTGGCAGATGCCAAAGAGCGATCTTTCTTGCAACCTCTCGAACCGTCGGTGCCGATACTGTCGCTTTTGGCTTGTGGAGTTTGTTGCTCTGCCTCTCCACCAGCTGGGCACGGCAAGAGTAATAATTGCAAGCGTAGTAATTGCAAAAGTAGTAATTGCAAAAGTTGTGGTCACCGGCGTGCAGGTTTTAATGCCTGTGAACCTCTGGACACTATCGACCACGAGAGTTAGTGCAAAAAGTGACCCGAAGTTTGGGATTTATGGGGGAATCACTTTTGGTCGCCACGGTATGCCGTCGTATTATTTGGTGAAGAACTACATGTGGTGAAGAACCAACTCTAAGGCCAAGAACTTCCTAGATGCGCATCAGGTAGGATGAGTGAGAGTGGGATCGCTAGAGCCCTCCGTTACGGAAGTGGAGTGTAGCCAGCTGGTTCAAATTCCCGCCACGGGGGCGATAATCCCCAATATCAGCACTGCTAGCAGGATAAGTGCGAAGTATCTCCTGAAATGATTTGGGGGAGTCTCCATTGCGACTCCGAAACGATCGGAGTCGTTGCCGTCAACAATTGGGACAAAGTCAGGTAATGGTCGAGTTAGTTCAGTCCACTCATTACCGTTAAAGTATCTCAAGTGGTCGTAACCTGCTCGGTACCAGCCGGGATGGGTTGGCATCTTTGCCATCTGCCGAATCCTTTTAGTCAAAGCTGGCCTCCAACTATATGACCTGCTAGGAAATTACCGCAGCAGCTATTGCTTGGACAACAAAAGAGGCTTCCCTCAATATGCGGGTGTCTCCACCGAGTTTAATCGCTCCTTGATCCACAAGTTGCTCGGCTGTGACGGTGCCATTGATAACTTGATCGAAAAAGGTCGGGTCCAGATAGACCTTCAGGAGCGCTAGCTCGGGTATGCGATCTATTTGGTCGGTTACGGTGAGTTTTTCTCGTGAAACGATGATCCACCAACGCGGATATTCCCCGGGAGATACGTTCTTTGGGCCGACCTTGCTATTTGGCCCCGGCCTTTTGGGACCAATTTCGATCACGAAAGACTCTTCGATCTTCAAAGACTCAGGTGCGACCCTATCGAGGGCCGACCTGAGCCTAGCAACTATTGCAGCGGGGTTCGAGGCGGACAGGTCAGACACGGTCATAGAGGATGGCCCTCTTGACCTCCTCAATTGCTTGGGTGACCTTGATTCCCCTTGGGCAGGCCTCGGTGCAGTTGAATGAGGTCTTGCATCTGAATACCCCAGATTTCTGATTTAGGATGTCTAACCTCTCTTGGGCGCCGTCGTCCCTCGAATCAAAGATAAACCTGTGGGCACTGACTATCGCCGCCGGGCCGACATACTCGGAATTAGCCCAGTAAATAGGGCATGAAGTTGTACAGCAAGCACACAATATGCACTTGGTGGTGTCGTCGAATCGGTCCCGATCCTCTTGGGTTTGGAGTCTCTCTTTATACCCCGGGTCGTCATGTGCGATTAGGTAGGGCATGACCGAGCGGTGCTGAGCAAAAAATGGCTCCATGTCGACTACGAGGTCCTTGATGACTTCGAGGCCCCTAATCGGCTCGATGGTCAGGTCGGTTCCGATGTTTTTGATTAAATTGATGCAGGCGAGTTTATTTTCACCATTTATTACCATTGCATCGGATCCGCAGACGCCATGTGCACAACTGCGCCTGAAGGTGAGCGTCCCGTCCTGGGTCCACTTAACGAGGTGGAGGGCGTCTAGGACCCTGTCTCCCGGGCTCATTTCGACCTCGAACTCTTGCCAATGCGGGCGAGTATCTGTTGAGGGGTCGTATCTCTTGATTCTGAGGTGTACTCGGACAAGCTCTTTTGTTTTGTCCGCTTTTGGAGTGGCTGGTGATTCGGTTACCGTCATTAGTATTTGCGCTCCATGGGTTGGTAGTTTCCAGCGACGACCTGCTTGTAGCTGAGCCTAATCGAGCCGTCTTGTTCTAAGTGGGCGAGGGTATGTTTCATCCAGTTTTGATCATCGCGGGTCGGGTAGTCGTCCCTCCAATGGGCGCCACGGCTCTCTGTTCGCGCCTGGGCACCGACAACCAATCCATGGGCCAAATCAAGTAGGTGGCCTAACTCCATCGCCTCTGTCAGGTCATAGTTGAAGACCTCACCTTTATCATCGATCTTGATATTGGCATACTGGGCTTTGAGCTCCTCGACGGTCTTTCTCGCGTCGGTGAGTGATTCGTTCGTCCTGACGACCGATGCATCTAGGGTCATCGATTCTTGTAAGGTAGTGCGAATTTCACCCACTTTTTCCGAACCCGTCCCAGCTTTAAGTTGCTCAATACGCTCCCTAACCTTGGCCTCGGCCCCCTTGGGTACGTCGGGATGACCAACATTCTTGACGTATTCAGCCATGGCCTTTCCGCCCCGGCGCCCGAAAACGACAATGTCTAAGAGGGAGTTGGTACCAAGGCGATTCGCCCCATGGACCGAGACGCACGCACATTCGCCGGCGGCGTAAAGTCCAGGTAGAACCGTATTCTGGTCGTCTACGATTACTTCGCCCTCGACATTGGTGGGGATGCCTCCCATCGCATAGTGGGCCGTAGGCTGGATCGGAATTGGGTCCTTCTTCGGTTCGATGCCCAGGTATGTCCTGACAAAATCGGTGATGTCAGGGAGCTTCGAATCGATCTGCTCGGGTGGAAGGTGGGTGAGGTCCAAGTAGACGTAGTCAGATTTGGGACCCGCACCTCTTCCAGCTTTAATCTCCGCATGTATCGCCCTTGAAACCATGTCCCGCGGGGCAAGGTCCTTAACCGTTGGGGCGACTCGCTCCATGAAGCGCTCGCCATCGGA
>JAKBHQ010000270.1 GCA_021836665.1 Thermoplasmata archaeon | reverse complement strand
GCTCGGGACTCCTGCCAAAGACCCTAAGGAGCTCGGTAACGGTCTCCTTTCCGCAAAAGCCGTCAGGGTGCAGGGCGACATTTTCCTGGAAGTCGATCAGTGCCCGCGAGGTGCGCTCTCCGAATATCCCATCCACCCTTCCTGGATCAAAGCCGATTGACCCTAGCCGGGCCTGTAGCTCGGCTACGTCGTCGCCTCGAAACATTGGGGACTTGAGGTAGAGCATCCGATCCCCTAGGCTGTAGCCCGCTTCAACCAAGGTATCCCAGGTATTTTTGTCTAGGGTGCCGGTGACTCTTAGTCCTCTAAGGCTCTGAAACCTACCAATTGCCCTAGAAGTTGACTCGCCAAAAGAACCGTCCGGGTCGAGGAGCTGATAGCCGATAGATATCAGCCTCGCCTGTACGTCGAGGACCGCTGGCCCATTCGAGCCGAGCTTCAGTTCGGGAAATAGCTTCTCGTTCAGTGTGGGTATTCCAAATCGTGTTAAAAAGGCTTAGCTAAGGTCTGGATCGAGTTCCCTCAAGAGAGAACTTTTCGATTTGGCACCGACTATTCGTCTGACTGGTTGGCCGTCTTTGAAGAGGATCAGGGTCGGAATAGACATCACCTCGTAGCGTCTCGCCGCCATTAGTGCGGTGTCGACGTTGAGCTTTGCTATCTTGAGCTGTCCTTTACGCTCGGTCGAGATCTCCTCGAGGATCGGGGCTATCATCTTGCACGGTCCGCACCATTCAGCCCAGAAGTCAACTAGCAGCGGGAGTTCGGAATCCTTGATCGAGTTTTCAAAGTTGAAGTCGTTGAGCTCGACTATATTTGCCACAGTATCCCCTTGGATCGTTCTAGTTAATTTTCTGTGGGTTAAAACCTTACCAATCGAAGGATGATTCCCGTGGCCGTATGGCCAAAGTTAAAAGGTCATCCAGCTTGGTGGTGTTTCGCCTCCAACCAACGCTCGACGTCAATAGCGGCCATGCAACCCGATCCAGCGGCGGTTATCGCTTGACGATAGGTGTGGTCTTGTACGTCTCCACAAGCAAAGACCCCATCGACATTGGTATGGGTGCCGTCATTGGTGACGATGTATCCGTTCGAATCCATAGTTATCTGGCCACGAAAGACGTCGGTATTTGGGACGTGGCCGATTGCGACAAAGAGGCCCTTGATATCTAGCCTCGACTCTTGGTTTGTCGTAGTATCGGTTAGCGTTATGCCCTCCAGCTGAGTGTCACCATGAAGCTTGGTGACTACCGAGTTCCACTGGAAGTGAATCTTGGGGTTGGCGAAGGCCCGGTCCTGCATGATTTTTGAAGCCCTTAGCTCCTTGCGTCGGTGGATTATGGTTACAGATTTGGCGAATTTCGTAAGAAAGATCGCCTCCTCCATCGCCGAGTCTCCACCGCCGACGACGGCGATGTCTAGATCCCTGAAGAAAAAGCCGTCGCATGTCGCGCAGGTAGATAGACCGTGGCCGATAAGGCGAACCTCTTCTTCAAGGTCTAACATCAACGATCTTGCTCCGGTTGAAATGATCACCGCTTCGGCTGTATAGTCAGGATCGGCCGAGTTTGAGTCCGAGGTCCAGATCTGAAACGGACGATTTGAGAGGTCTATCTTGGTTACCTTGGCTGTGTGATAGCTAGCGCCAAAGCGTTCCGCTTGGGAACGGAAGTTACTCATCAGCTCTGGGCCCATTATCCCGTCTATAAAGCCCGGAAAGTTCTCAATCTCCGTGGTCAGCATCAACTGTCCGCCGGGCTGATCAGAGGTTGAAGACGGCTCGCCCTCTATAACTACCGGCGACAGGTTTGCCCGAGCGGTATAGATCGCAGCGGTTAATCCAGCTGGACCGGAGCCTACTATTACGACTTCTTTATGCTGGGTCACGTAAGGGCTGCCTTTCATCCTGTGACTTTTGAACTTCTCCGACTCCATGTAAACATACCCAGGAGGGTAAAGATTCCACCCAGCGCCAGATAAGTTATCCAGACGTGATTTCCGGTCAGGTAGACCGTAATCAGCCTTACGAGCATTGAAATCATCAAGACGGCGAATATCGAAGCAAGGCCGAGAGCCAAAAAGCCGTAGGTTATAGCCTTGGCCACCATCAATAGCGGCCGTATCGCTTTGCCCCTGATCAGTTCGGCTAGGGTCTCAACTGCGTCAGCGGCCCTTTTTGGCCAATCGGCATCGGAAGACGGCGATTGGCTCTCATCTGTCTCTATCGAATCTTCGGTCACTTCTTCCCGTTTTTCTACTAGCCAATACTTCAAAAATAGACCAAAGGTGCCTGGTAGTCCACCTTAGCTAATCTACCCAAAAAGTTACTCCAAGGGTCCTCGGGCCGGCGTGGGTTCCGATGACCGGACCGATGGAGGTGACCGTGATCTCATCTATCGGAACATGGGTCTGTTCCGATAGCTTTTCTATGAAGTCGTCGATGTCGGGAGCATTAGCGTGCGCCACTCCTACATGGGAGATCGGGGAAAAGGAGGATACCCTATCCCGAAGGTAGGCGAGCGCTTTTGCCCTGGTGCGCTGCCTTCCGTCCGGTTCTACCAGGCCGGACCGTATTTCAATAAGCGGCTTGAAACTCAAAAGCGAGCCGAGCAAGGCGGCAGCGGCACCTATCCGGCCGCCCCTTTTCAGAAAGTCTAAGGTGTCGAGGGTTCCAAAGAGTTTTACCTTGGAGACCTTGTCGTTTATTTCAGATACTATCTGGGGGTATGGTACGTCGGCTTGTGCTAGTTGTGCGGCGTGGATAACCAGCGAGCCTTCGCCGATAGTGGCACATCGAGAGTCGATAACGGTTACGTCGATTTCCCCCTGCACCTCTTTGGCGGCTATGAGGGCGCTTTGGTAGGTAGCGGAGAGTTCGGAAGACAGGGTGATACAGATTACCGACTCGAAGCCCTGGGCTTTGGCTTCTCCGTAAGCTGCTTGAAACTGCCCGGCCGACGGCGCCGCAGTCTGGGGGAGGTCCCCACCTTTTAGACAGAGTTCCCAGAACTTCTCATTCGTCAGCTCGAACTTGTCGAGGTACTCCTTTTCGCCAAAACGGATCTTTAGAGGTACCGTCGATATATTCAACGATGTGCAGATCTCGTTTGGTAGATCCGACCCGGTGTCGGTTATAACCTTTACCTTCGCCAATGTTTACCCCCGATGTTCAAGTTGGTAATTCTAGCGGTCGCTTCCGCTACGGCGAAGAAGGCCGCAATTCCCAAGGCGAGACTAATGGCTAATGCGAAGCTCTGATGGATAAAGCCCCCACTTGCGAGCTCTTTAATTGCGTATTTGCCCACCAAGTAGAAGGCTATCGAACCGAGGAGCGATCTAGTCCAAACCTTGCGATATGGTTTCAAACTGAGGGGTATCGCCCGGGACTTGAGCATCCACCAGCCGACGGCCGCAGCGATTGTATAGGCTATCGCCAGCGACATGGCCAGCCCCTTTACTCCCCATATCGGCTGCAGCACTACCGCCAAAACGACGTTCAGCCCATTCTCTAAGAGGTATAAGAGAAAGACCGCTTTAGTATTCTTCATCGCCTGGAAGCCCTGAGTCATCGCCAAGTACGCGGCGAATCCGGGGACACCAAAGGCAAATCCCAAAAGGGCCGAGCTAATCTCTTGGGTCCCTTGGGCGGCGGCTTGACCGTGTCCTAGGGCGAGAAAGATCAGCTCGGGGCCAAATGACAGAAAGGCCGCTGCGGCCGGGGCTACTACCGCTACAGAAGACCTGAGGCCGACGTTGAAGCGGGAGGCAAAGCCGGAGAGGTCGGCGCCCTGATACCTCTCGGCGAGCTCGGGCTGGATCGTGCTCATGATGGATAGTGCGGCGATAGCGTAGGGGAGCTGGAAGAAGAGATAGGCGTAGTTGTAGGCGGTCACTTCGCCTGGGCGTGCATCGGCTATCGCCAAGACGATAGCAAGGGCCAGCTGATTGGTCACTACGGCAGCGAAGGTCCAACCCGACAAGGAGAAGACCTCCCTGACGGTATGGTCGAAGAAATCGATCCGAAAGCGGATTCGAGCCCCGACCCGCCGCAGCATGGGGATTAGTGAGACCGCCTGGAAGGCTACCCCAAGGGTAGTACCGATCCCGAGGAGCTTTATCGCCCTTGGATTCGAAAGCACGTAGCTCACACTTGGATGGCGGTACATCGATGCGAAGATCAACAGGGTAATAATGGCGACGATATTGTTTAGTATCGGGGCGAAAGCCGGAACTGCGAAGTTTCGTTTGGCATTCAAAACAGCAGTTATAAGGGTAATTACTCCGTAGAAGAACAGCTGGGGAGCAAAGAACCTAAGGAGTTCGGTAGCGGCGCGCCTCTGTTCATTGGCCTGCGCAGAATGATTTAGCGAAGTATAGAGTCCGATGATTCCGGGCGCCGCTAGCTCGAAG
>JAKBHQ010000434.1 GCA_021836665.1 Thermoplasmata archaeon | reverse complement strand
GCAAGCTGAAGCAACGAGGCGAGCGCAAAGGCAATAGCAGATGCAATGGACAAGGCATAAACCATCTTCAGCCATATAGGCTAGCTGCGATGTCTAAGAGAGTGCTAGTCGTGTCTGCGCGTATGGGCGCAGGTCACCATGGGGCTGCCAATGAGATAATCAGCCGAATGGAGCAGAGGGGCTGGGAGACCAGGCTCGTTGATTTCTTAGATGCGTCTCCTATAGCTGGTAGGTTTCTAGAGCGCACATACCATTTTCAAATTGAGTCAGCACCTTGGAGCTACGACCTCATCTACTGGTTATGGTCGAGGGTCAAGATATTGGCACCAGTTGCAACCTTCTTTTTGGGTATCCTCTTCGAAAAACGCCTAAAAAGATGGGCGAAAGAGTTCGATTCTGACCTCGTCATCACGACCTATCCTTTCGCTTCGGTGGTCCTCGGACGTGCTCGATCACGTAGGCTGAGGACCCTCAAAATTCCGGTAGTCACTTACCTCACCGACTTTGCCGTACACCCGTTATGGGTCCACAAGGGAGTTGATGCACACCTTTGCGTGGCAGACGTCTCTTCGGAGCAGGTCGAAAACCTGCTTGGTAAAAAGGCCGATGTTATCGGACCGGTGGTAGCTTCAAATTTTAAAAGGTCGACCGACCCCGATCCAATTAGAGTAAGCCTCGGGCTGCCGCCTGACAAACTTATAGTTCTTGTGGTCGCAGGATCTTGGGGTGTCGGATCCCTGGAGCAGACGGTAGAGGAACTTTCTGAAATCGAGGATGTCCACCCAGTAGTTGTCTGTGGTCGGAATACCGAACTGGCGGACAGACTCCAGAGGAACGGGGTTGGTACGATCTTCGGTTGGACTAATCGAATGCCCGAATTGATGTCGGCCTCGGATGTTGTCATTCAAAATGCCGGCGGACTGAGCGCTATGGAGGCCTTTCAGTCTGGTGTACCGGTGGTCAGTTATCGTCCGATAGCCGGCCACGGTAGATACAACATCTTCCATATGGAGCGGGCCGGCGTAACCATCTGGGCGAAGAGCAAAGAAGAGCTTTCCAATGCCATAAAGTCCGCCGCAACGGGTCACGAACTACTAGCCAGGCGGGCAAGTGGCCTCTTTACCGACCGACTCATTCCGGTGGTTGAGGAAGTCATGGTTCGCGCTTCGAGGCAGCATTACGGGCTCGTTCGAAAGAGCGACCTAATCACGGTACCAAGGAGGCTCGCATCACTGGGAGCTGCGGCCCTTGTTGCTTTCTTTGCGTTCAATCTCGCAGCCAATGCGCTGAGCTCTGATGGTCTTAACGTTGATAAGGCTTCACAAGTTGGCAAGTTCGCCTACGTCGTCATCAAACCCGGGCTTTCCAACATCGCCGATCCACAACTGCTTAAGTATCTACTGCAAAGCGAGACTGCAGTGGTTGTCCCCGGGCAGCTAGCCCTTGCCGATCCCTCCGCGGTGAGACAAATAGCACGAGATGGCATCGACATCCTAAATGGCGGCTGGGAAAGTAACTCTGCGCTACATCTTTTCATGCCCTCAAACGCGGTTGCTACATCCGAGCAGACCCTAAACACCATAACTGGAATGTCGGTTTCTATCTATGTCCCCCAGGAGCAGGTCAACTCGTTCGATCTGGCGTGGATATCGATTCACCACCAGACCCTGGTGCACGCCCTATTTATCAATAAGATCCCTTCCAACTACAAGTTCAAGTCGGGCAGCGTCTATGAGATCAACGGTACCGGAATGACTCCGGCCGAGGTGATCACCAGGCTTAAGGTGCTTCAGGCTAGACTATCCCAACAGGGCTTTATCCAGGCAGCAGCCTCCACGATCGATTGAGGTGACGGTCTTTGCGCTATAGCTCTAAAACTGGCATGTCGGCCAAATTGGCCCTCAGGGGTGGAGTCGGCATCGTTGTAGCTGAAGGCGGTTATCGCTCCTTCCCGGCCCTCAGTTCCTTGCCTCCTTTAAGGAGATCACTGTGGCCATATCTCTTAGGCACTGGATCTTCGACAAGCGTAGCGCTCACCTTCGATGACGGACCGGACCCAAAATCGACGCCATTATTTATCAAAGAACTAGAACGCCTAGGCGTGAAGGCCACCTTTTTTGTGCTGGGCGAAATGGCAGAAAGATACCCATACACTCTACAAGAGCTCCAAAATGCAGGACACGAAATCGCCCTGCACGGTAATTGGCACCGCAACCATCTCTTTCGCAGCGCCAGGAGCATTCGCTATGACATGGAGAGGTCCTACGCCACGGTATCCGAAATAGCCTCTAGCGCTCCGATATTCTTTCGTCCTCCCTACGGCGTGATCACGAGGCCAACCCTTGCGACTGCGGCCCAGCTAGGTCTGCGCACCGTCTTGTGGGGAACTTGGGGCCGAGACTGGCGCAAAATGACAACGCCTTCCAGTGTCATGAAGGACCTTAAGTCAAACCTGGAACCTGGGTGCACGGTTTTGCTCCATGACTCCGATTGCACCAGCTATCCCGGGTCTTATAGGGCGACCTTGGCGGCTTTACCTGAACTTGCTGAGGTTTGCGCTCAGAACAATCTCAGGCTCGTTCCGCTCGCAGATCACGGTTTCTAGCCTTCACCAAAGGTGCCCGCGCAACAAGCTCACACGCTCATCTTTAAGAGGACCCATTTGGGAGACCCATTAAGGGAACTCAGTCCTCCTCATGATCTCCTATGTCATCGCCTCCGCACTGTGGAGTATTTAGCTCTAAATCCTCCAGCGAGTTGGGTTGCTTGGTCTCTTCGCGCCAACGCCAAAGGTTTCGCGATACAACCTGAAGTGCACTAGCTATTGGAATTCCAATAAGAGCTCCCGTTACGCCAGCTAGCTGGCCACCGACAAGAACGGCTAAAAGTATCCAGAGTGGATTAAGTTTCACAGTCTTCGACATGATCAGTGGGCTTAGAAGATGATTCTCAATTTGCTGATAAATCAAAAACACGACGAGCGAAACGAGCCCCGCCAGTGGGGAATGCAGAAAGGCAACTATGACGGTTGGAACACCGGCGAGTAGCCCACCTACTAGCGGCACAAGGTCAACGAATGCCACCCAGACCGCTAGCACAAAAGCGAAGGGCACCCCGAGGAGTCCGAGGGTAAGGCCAATCACTATCCCTGCAATCAGCGAAGTGAAAACATTGCCAGCAACATATCCCGCCACCGCGGTGCTAGTTTCACTAAGCATCAGAGATATTCGCCTAGATATAGCCGGAGATAACTGTCCCAACACCGCTTTGATTAGCTCGGGCGCCTCGAGTGCGACAAATATCGCCAATACGAAGATGGTTGCGAGTGTCGCAACAGTAGATACGACGCCTTTGGCCGCAACGTAGGCGGGCTTGGCGGCGCTCCCCGCCAACGTTGCCAATTTCGATAACGAGGCATCAATATACTGTGTGAGACCGAGCCGATGGATCAAGTCACTCAGCTGACCTTTTTTAGATTGCGCTTGGGCCACTAGATTAGGGAGCTCATTGATCAGCTTGGCGCCAGCGCTGTATAGCGGCTGACTAAGCACGAAGATCAGTAGCGCAACAAGGGCGAGAATGGTTACGAAGACCACTGGCACAGCCATGCTCCGCCTCATTCCAAGGCGCTTCAAAGCTCGAACTGCGGGCTCCGCAATGACCGCTAACACGACAGCGACTACTACTTCGATACCGAGGTGGCGCAGATTCCAAGCAACCACCACAAGCAGCAACGTCAGTGCGGTGAATCCTTCGATCACCAAAAGCCGTTTGATAAAGCTCCACTGGTTATTTTCTTGAGGTCTACCTTGCAATACGGATCACCAGACCAATTTAGAAGGCATTGGACTATCGTGTCCGCTTAAGCTGTCTCTCAGAATAGAAAAGATCCCGCTGACGCTAGATCTTTCTGAGGTTAAGGTTAGTCTTTGAGCGAGAAGTGATGCAGGATCAGCAGTTGGACAAGATGCGCGGAGAGAGTGTAAAGGCAACCCGATCGAGCCTTTTCAAATTGCTCAGGCGATTTGGCCTATTTGGCATCCGCGGAGCGGTCGTCTTTTTCATCATTGAGTATTTGGTTGTTCCAAATATCGCTGGTCCTAGAAAAACACTAAATCTACTAGGTGGGGCCAATTATGCCCTCGTAGCAGCGTCGGTGGGCCTTGAGATATTCGCCCTAATTGCCTATGCTCGCCTCACTCACTCGGTACTTCCGAGGCCCGCCCCAGGGGTATGGAGGCTTTTTAGAATAGACCTCTCGTCCCTCGCAGTATCCCACGTGCTACCTGGAGGCTCGGCCTCTGGAACTGGGATCTCGTTGCGACTCATGACTAGTTCTGGAGTCACTCCTACTGACGCTGGATTTGCGATTGCGATTCAGGGTATCGGGTCGGCGATAATACTCAATATGATCCTCTGGCTAGCCTTGATCATTTCGA
>JAKBHQ010000150.1 GCA_021836665.1 Thermoplasmata archaeon | reverse complement strand
TACCTTGCTTCTGGCATGGAAAAGGTTATGTTAGAGGTCGATCTGGAAGTTGTGGCACAGCGACACGGACCGTTGTTTAGTTTGTTTTTTGGTTCAAGTGCCGTGACGAACTTCCATGAAGCGAAGGGAAGCGTCTTGAAGGGAGTCTTTCCCTACTTCTTTCACGCGATGCTCGACCGAGGTGTAGCCATGGCTCCGGGGCCATATGAGGCCATTTTCGTCGGACTTAGTCATGACTGGGAGCAGTTGGATCGGACTATAGACATCACCCAAGCTGCGGCCAAAGAGGCTCGAGATAAGCATTTTCTAGCATCTAAGGCACAGTAGCAAAACTCTAAGGGATCTTCGACACGACTTTAATTGCGGTTTCGTAGATCAATTCGGGTGCGCCCTGTTTGCCCTCTCGCAGTAAATTTGCCATAATCCGAAGCACAGTTGCCATAAGTGGAGCTGAATGCATTCCAGCCCACACTGTCACAGAGAGGATCTTCGGATTAGCAATTAAATTGACGAAGTGCTGTCCGGCCTTATAGTAGAGGCCATAGTTATCCTTCATAAGTTGTGAATATTCTGCTAATTTTGTCGGGTCCCGCTCCTCGATGCACCTCGTGATGAGGTCGGCGGCTAACCGCCCGGTCTCGTATCCGTAGGAGATGCCTTCTCCGTTGAATGGGTTGATCGAGGCGGCGGCGTCCCCTACTATCACGTAGTTTTTGCCGGAAATGGGTTCGATCGAATGGCCCATTGGGAGCTTGCCGCCAGTAGGAGGCTGAAGTTCTGAATCCTTAGATAGCGCCCAGTAACCTGGAGCACCTGCGACATAGCGATTCAGTTCGTTAGTAGTATTGATCGATTTCCACCTAGACCTATTGGTCAAAAGGCCGAATCCAACATTCACTCTTCCGTCGCCAAGTGGGAAGATCCAACCATAGCCAGGCATGACCCTGCCATTGTCATCCCGCACTTCAAGTTGGGATTCTATGTAGTTATCGTCGTGCCTTGGGCTTGTGTGGTAAGTACGGATAGCGAGGCCAATTGGTTCTCCTTTACGCCTTGCAGCCCCTAACGCCCTACCTACTCGGGAGTTTGCACCGTCGGCGACGATGTAGTAGTCGGACTTAGCCGTGAACTTCGAGCCATCGGCCTTATCCGAAACGACGACGTGATCAATTGCTCCTGAAGCATCGAGAACTACGGATGACACTTCGTACCCAAATAGGTATTTGGCTCCAACCCCTTGCGAATTCGACGCCACCGCTAGGTCGAGATCGCTTCGTGTGGCGACGTAACCATAGCTAGGAAACTCTGGATGACTTGGCCAAGGGAGCTCCATCGTTTTTCCGAATCCGACGGATCTTAATCCGATATATCGATGTTTGGTTGAAAGAAAATCCGACAATCCCATCGATTCAAGCTGTTTTACGGACCTCGGCGTTAGACCATCTCCGCAGGTTTTTTCTCGTGGGAAGACCTTTTTTTCCAGAACTGAGACGTCAATACCCCTCATAGCCAGCCAATATGCGGCGGATGACCCCGAAGGACCACCACCGATGATAAGTACCTCTGCATGCAAGCTTTCGTTGGTCACCCACATAGATTAAGGGCAAATGGTTCATTTGGCCAAAGTGAGCTTAATGTGCAGGCGGATTTGGAAACTTGGCCTAGTTTCGACAAAGATTTATCGAACGCCCGTTGTAGGTGGGTACTTGCGGGTGACGGTAGGTTAGGGTTTATGTCGAACGGAAAATTCCGTTGCAATTTGGTTGGTATGAATTTAAGCGAGGTCTCGTGGCACAGTACCTGCCGATTCTGATTATGGCGGTGCTTTCAGCACTTTTTGCAGCTGGCTCATTCGTCGCTTCGGGCCTTTTGGCGCCCCAGCGACCGACTGCTGCTAAGAGGGCACCATACGAATGTGGGATAGTTCCATCGGTTGAACCGGTGGAACGCTTTCCTATCAGGTTTTACCTGATAGCCATGATCTTTATCGTTTTCGATATAGAAATTATCTTCCTGTATCCCTGGGCGGTGATTTACAGGCAGCTGTCTACTTTTGGACTAGTGGAGATGGTGATCTTTGGGGTGACGGTCTTTGTTTCCTTTCTGTACCTGATTTCGAACGGGGCATTGAACTGGGGACCAAAGAAGGCTATACAGCCATCCGAGACGCTGATCCAAGGCACTGAGTCGGCGGTTGCTGCCGAGTCGGCTGCGTGATTGAGGAGATTTCAGATTGGGATTAGAAGAGCTCAACCATAACTTCCTAACTGGAACGGTCGAGAATTTAGTCAAGTGGTCTAGGCAGAACTCTGTATGGCCCGCTACGTTTGGCCTGGCATGCTGCGCCATTGAGATGATGTCAGCAGGGGCAGCCGACTTTGACTTGGCACGATTTGGTATGGAGGTGTTTAGAGCGTCTCCGCGTCAAGCGGACCTGATGATTGTCGCTGGGAGAGTTTCCCAGAAGATGGCGCCGGTCCTACGGCAGGTATACGACCAGATGATGGAGCCCAAGTGGGTCATCTCCATGGGCGTATGTGCCTCGACGGGCGGGATGTTTAATAACTATGCAATTGTCCAAGGCGTCGATCAGATTGTACCGGTGGATGTCTACGCACCTGGGTGCCCCCCAGGACCTGAGACCTTGATGCATGCGATCTTGACTTTGCATTCGATGATTCGCACTGGTGAAATAACCAAGCGTCGGCAGGATTCCGGTAAAGGTGCTGGTGTACAGCTCGAAATCCCGGCCAGAACTCAAATAGATAGGCCCGTACGATCCGGTGTGACCATTGTCGGATCATCCTCGTCCGGAGGTGAGGGGTAGTGTCAGATCTCGATTCGACCTTTGTCGAGAGGGAAAATTATTTTCAGACCGTAGCCGGTTTGAGAGAAGACGGTTACAACCTTCTATCCGACCTGTGCGCCGTGGATTATCTAGACCATATCGACAGGGCATTGCCCGAAGGTGTCGCTAGAGAGCGCTTTGAGGTTGTGGTCTCTTTGACTTCGATTTCGCTCAAGAAAAAGTTGAGATTGAGGGTTCTCGTTCCCGAGTCGGATCCGGAAGTAGAATCCCTGTTTCCCCTCTATCCAGGAGCGGAGGCTATGGAGAGAGAAGCTTATGACCTACTTGGGATTAGATTTAGGGGGCATCCGGACCCAACTAGGATTCTTCTTCCGCAGGATTGGGAGGGGCATCCATTGCGCAAGGATTATTCGGTAGGCCGTATACCGGTGCAGTTCAAAGAGGTTAAAAGGACCCGATGACTACTATTCACACACCAGGCGGACCTCACAAGCATCCTGATGAAGAGGCTCGATATCAAGAGGCTGAGCCAGGGTTGATCGCAGAGACCTCCGAAGGAGCCCAGGAGATGGGCCCTCGGTCTTCAACGAAGAGCGAAGAGCTGACCAAGGAGTTTGGGGCGGCACTTCGGCTCCCCGAAGGTATCGAATTAGATCCAGGCGACATAAATATCGAGACCTCAGAAGATCAGACCATGATCATCAATATGGGTCCTCAGCACCCCTCAACACACGGGGTCTTGAGAATTATGATGGAGTTGGAAGGGGAGACAGTTCTTCGGACCAAGCCGGTCATCGGCTATCTCCACACCGGCATGGAGAAGACCGCTGAGGGACTCACCTACCTTCAGGGCTCGACCAATGTGACCAGGATGGATTACCTGTCCCCGCTCCACAACGAACTAGTCTTCTCCTTGGCCACTGAAGCCCTTCTAGGCCTTGAAATCCCTGATAGAGCCACTTGGATCCGCATGCTCATGGTTGAGTTGAACCGCATGAGCTCCCACCTTATGTGGATGGCGACAAACGGCATGGACCTCGGCTCTACCTCGATGATGATCTATGGATTCAGAGAGCGTGAGATGATCCTCTCCTTCTTTGAAAAGGTCACCGGCCTTCGGATGAATCATAATTACATTCGACCTGGAGGAGTCGCTGCGGATCTTCCCGATGGATGGGAGGACGATGTTCTAGCGATCGTCGAAAATGTCCCACAGAGGCTAAAGGAGTATGACCAGGTTCTTACTGGGCAGCCGATCTTCCGGGCAAGGGTCGATGGCGTTGGGATTATAACCCAGGAACAGGCGATCGCCCTTTCCACCACCGGACCCGTCCTGAGATCGACCGGCGTTCCTTGGGATCTCCGGAAAGACATACCATATCTTGCCTACGATCAAGTCGATTTTGATGTTGTCGTCGGTAGCGTTGGAGACACCTTCGATAGGTATGCCGTCAGGTTCAATGAGATACTGGAGTCGAACCGAATTGTCGCCCAGATAATCGACATGATGCCCAAGGGAGACTACAAGGTAGCGTCCAAGAAGGTAACTCCTCCACCAAGGAAGCGAATTGATGAATCTATGGAAGCGCTGATTCATCACTTCAAGATCTATACCGAGGGCTACAAGGTTCCAGAAGGGGAAGTTTATGTATCCAT
>JAKBHQ010000353.1 GCA_021836665.1 Thermoplasmata archaeon | reverse complement strand
TCGCAGTCCTTCCACCATAGTTTGGAATGAAAACTACGCACCATCGTGGAGCGAGACCGTCACAACTAGCCAAGGCACCTTCAGGCCGGCTGTTCATAGCTCAAGCGGATCGACACTAATCGAAATAACCGTTCCAAAAGGGAACTCAACGATTAAGCTAAGCTATCGGGCGCCACTGCTCCTATTGGGCTTCTACGTCACGATCTCTACAGCCATTTTGACCCTCGCCCTGCTCATCTTCACCCGTCGTTCTGGTCGAAAAAAGCACAGCTGGAAGACTAATGAAATGAAAATGAACGTCTACGATCTCAGGCGCGGCTAGTCAGCAATGTTGGGCTTCAACGCTTCGACATTTGGTTCGTTCGCCGAAGCGAATAGGAAGCGATTCAAAAAGGCAAACTTCGCAAACCACAAAACCGCGAAAGATCCGATGTAGGCACCTGAGACGAACAACACCGCTGCGCTCGAATGCGGGGGCCCGGCAATGGACGAGTGGCTACTTGCAAAGTCGGTCGACCAGGTCGAAAAGACCAATCCGATGATCGCCATAATGAGGTAAGGAACCACCTCTTTGGACAAAGACGACCGGTCTCTTTTCTGCCAAGCCCAGTTCCGATTTAGAAAGTAAGAAGGGACGGCTCCCACCAATGTCGCAAATATGGCCGAACCCCTCGCCTCAAAGAGATGAAACACTCCATAGCTAAGAATCAAGGCCACGTAGGACACGACGGCGGACACGCCTGACCCGACGGCATACTTCACAAATTTCTTTGATAGGTCCGAACCAACGAAACGCCCCACGAGACGTCCAAGAGAACCTTCGGGATTAATCACTACTACTATCTTATTCAAGGTTAAAATAAATTACTTACGCCCAAGTGCTCGCAGCTGCTTTGCGCTGCGAGCAAAAGAACTGTAGGAGGTCAATTTAAGGTGCGGGTGCTTGTAACCGGGGGGTCAGGCTTCATAGGCACCCGACTGACAAAAAGACTTGTCCAAGAGGGTTACCAGGTAATCGTGGTCGATTTGAAAGAACCCAAGGTCAATGGGGTTGAATACCATCAATGCGACATCAGGGATGTCGACTCACTAGCGACTGCATTCGGTTTCCAACCTGAATCAGTACTCCACCTAGCTGCGATGACATCAGTATTGAACTCCATCAAAATTCCGCAAGAGGTCTTTGATGTAAACGTCAAAGGGACCCAGGTATTGCTTGAGCACGCCAGAATACATGGCTGCACCTCATTCGTATTTGCCTCTACAAATGCTGTCGTAGGCCAGAGCGACTCCAAAATATCAGAGAACTCTCCCAGTCATCCCTTGACCCCATACGGGGCTTCCAAGGCCGCTGCCGAGTCCTTGCTCAGCGCCTACGGGTCCTGTTATGGCATGGCGTCTACCTCTCTGAGATTGACTAACGTCTACGGTCCAGAGATGTGGCAAAAAGACTCGATCGTGCCGAGGCTTTTCAGATTCGCCACCGGCAGCGGAAAGTTCGCCATTTACGGTGACGGAGAGCAGTATCGTGACTATGTCTTCGTGGATGATGTAGCGAGCGCCTTTATCAAGGCACTAAGGTCGGATGATTCTGGGGTACATCCAATTGGGTCTGGCGAGTCGATCAGCGTCAACAAGCTGGTGCAGCTGGTTTCTAATGTGACCAAGAAGGACCTCCAACCGGTTCACATAGACGCGCAGTCGGGCGAAATGCGCGGCGTCGACGTTGACCTTTCGGGCACGGAAAAATGGGGTTTCACTCCCGACGTCATGATCGCCGATGGAATCGCCACGACTTGGCAAGACTTCCTTTCGGCCCAATAGTCCGGCAATTTTCAATATGGCTTCTACTTATGCACGTTTGCTTGGTCGGTTAAGCTAGCTTTTCGCTCATGGCAGTAGTAATCGCTATAGACGCAGGAACGTCTTCAGTCAAAGTGTCAGCGCTGGACGAATCGGCGAGGACTCTACAAAGTGCGTCGTTGGAGACCAAGGTAGTAACCGATGGTCTGGGAAAAGCAGAACAAGACCCAATGGAGGTCTGGAAATCGATCCTTTGGTGTCTAAGGGGCGTCTGCGACGGCCTTGGTGACGTTTCGGTTGCGAGCATTGGTATAACCAACCAGCGAGAAAGTTTCCTTCTTGTCGACTCAAGAACGATGGAGCCGCTAACTCCGCTAGTGCTCTGGCTCGATCGCAGGAGCGAGCAGTTTTGCGAGGCTCTGAAGGATGAGGGGCACGGACCCAGAGTTACGGAACTAAGTGGATTGGCGATAGACCCCTATTTCAGCGCAACTAAAGCGAAGATGGTTCTGTCGGATCTACGGGAAGGTGGATTCGACGGTCCAGTCACACTCTTGACCGTCGACAGCTTCATAATTTACAAGCTGACGAAACAGCTCCCCTTGACCGATGCTTCAAATGCCTCGAGGACTTTGCTTTTCGACACGGACCAGATGCAATTTTCAGATGAGCTCATCGACATTTTTGGGCTGCAAGACCTTGGCCTTCCCCAGGTTCGATCCAGCTTTGAGCTTGTCGCTGTCGTGGATCAAGAAATCCACCCGAAACTGAGAGGAGTCGGAATAACCGGCATACTCGGCGACCAGCAAGCCTCTCTCCTGGGCCAGGGGTGCATTGAGTTTGGAATGGCTAAAAACACCTATGGCACTGGGTCATTCATTCTTGTTAACGCCGGCGAGGTCCGCCCAAAACCATCTTTAGGTCTTTTAGTGTCGATTGCTTGGCTCATGCCCGACGGGAAGGCGAACTTCGCTATTGAAGGGTCGATATTCGCTTGCGGATCGACCCTCAGGTGGATGAGGGACGATCTGAAAATTTTCAAGGACTACCCAGAAGCGTCTCTATTGGCCCAGAGTGTTAGCGACTGTGGAGGTGTCACCTTGGTGCCCGCCTTCGAAGGTCTAGGCTCTCCGCACCTCGCCCCTTCAATTAGGGCGTCCCTCACCGGTATCTCTCAAGGCACCTCCAAAGCCCACATAGTCAGGGCGGCGATCGAGGCCATGGCCTTTCAAACCCAAGACGTTATTAGCGCAATAAATGGACTGCTTGGTTCACCGATCAACAACCTTCGAGTGGATGGAGGAGCGGCGATCATGGACCTATTGTGCCAGTTCCAAGCGGACCAGCTAGGTATAGCAGTCTCACGAAGCGCCTCGTTGGAATCCACGACACTCGGCGCTGCGTTCGCCAGCGGTCTAGGGTCGGGTGTATGGTCTACTATGGAAGAGGTAGCTTCCTTGCACGAGTCCGACAGGTTATTCGTGCCGACAAAATCTAAAAGTGGTCCGCGGTCTCGTCATGAAAAGTGGCTACTCGCCTTGGAACACGCACGAAGGTTCAGCCAACACTCTTAGCCAGTAGTTCGCTGTAGCGCGCGTCGGCAATTCTGCAGATCAATCTCAGCTGCTCCCGTTCGATAGCGCGGTACGGACGCTTTTCCCTGCCGACCACGATAACTAGCTCCGACTCAGCCAGCGGGGCCCAAGCAACATCCCCTGGTCCTTGCGCCTCTCCATCTTTGTCGATAGAAGCTATTCCTTCAGCGAAAGCGCTTAGCCAACTGCTAGTTGGAACTTCTCCAGAGGCAACCAGCAGCTCCTGGCTCTTTGGCCTGAGGAGGCAGGACCAGTCAGATTCGAAATCAAAGATTACCGTACCAACGAGCTCGGACACGAAATCTTTGGTATTAGTTAGCTCCATCAAAGAGGCGACCGACGAAAGGGCGGATATCCGAACGTCCCGCATACTGTCTGATGCCGGGCGGATATCTTCGACATCAGCTCCATCCACCTCCGAAATCTCGCGCGCCATCAGTGATACGAGTTCCGGATTCGCTAATTCGACCATCAGTTCGTCGATCGCCCTTCCCCCACCTCGTTCTAATATCTCGATCCCGACCAGGTCGCCTTTAACGGCGCCAATTCTGCTTGCCACCGCGCCTAAGGCGCCAGGACGATCGTCTAGCCATATACGCAGTACAAACAGTGCCATAAAATTCATTCTAAGTAGCGAATTGGCAAAAGCACCTGATTAGCACTCACGGCAACACAGTGGAAAAGTAACCGACACATAGTTAACACTTCTTAAATTTTTTTGCCCGCCTTGGCAATGATATCAACCGACTAGAAGCGGCTTCACAGATCACTTTGCCGCTCGAGCAGCTGAGGGTACCTTGGAGTGCGTGCGACTTGTAACCTTTAGGTCATAAAACTAAAAGAGGAGCTAAAGATGCCAGGACTTTCAGGGTTGTGGAGTAACCCAGGAAGGAGTTTTGTCGATACAGCGAGCTATGGGCTTCCTTCGATTGAGACCTTCGACAAGCTTCAAGGGGCTCTTAGGCAGTGGAGGGACGGAACTGGGGTCTGGGAGGTATGGCAAGACGCAACCGACCAAGCGAGGCAGAGTTTCGCCAAGATCGTCGGGGTCGAATCAAACTCGGTAAC
>JAKBHQ010000411.1 GCA_021836665.1 Thermoplasmata archaeon | reverse complement strand
CCGGAGCGCTTCTCGCAGCCTTCTATTACTGGGGTTGGGACGTGACCGCTAATTTGAACGAAGAGACTAAGGGGGCAAAGGTCACTCCTGGAATCGGTGGAATCATTGGCGTCCTTGTTGTCTTTGCCCTGTTTGAGGTCTTTACCATCGGAACCAACATGGTTCTGACTTCCAAGCAGATCTCCAATAACGCCGGAGACGTACTCGATATCCTGGGGCAGACTGTCTGGCACGGATTTGGTGGCCGACTTATCGTGGTTGCCGTTGTGCTATCAACAGTCGCAACGCTTGAGACTACGATCATTCAGGTAACGAGGACGCTCTTTGCTATGGGGAGAGACGGCACGCTTCCTAAGGTACTTGGGACGGTTCATCCGAAGTACAAGACCCCGGCGGTTGCGACGATAGTAGTTGCAGTGATATCACTCGGATTGTTCATCGGATCGAACTACATCGGCAGTCTGTCGACGATCATGACCGATGCAATTTCCGCAATTGGACTACAGATTGCCGTTTACTATGCCCTCGCTGGTTTTGCAGTAGTCGTGTTATATCGCAAGCAGCTCTTTAAGTCCATTGGGAATTTCATCTTTATGGGTCTGTGGCCGCTAGTGGGTGCGGTATTCATGGTGGCAATGTTCATCAAGAGTATTCCTGGGTTGAACGGAACGACTCTGGGTGTTGGGCTTGGGGCATTGGCAATTGGGTTCATACCTATTGCGATTTACTGGGCAAAGGGTAGGGACTATTTCAAGATGGCACCCGCCCACGAACGTTTTGTCAGCGACGAAGAGTTGGCTCTCGCATCGGCAGAAGCTTAACTAAGGATCGACTCGATCCTCTGGCCCGGACACCGCTCTGAAAGTCAGAGTTGTTACCGGGCCAGACCTATTTAGAAAGCCTTCGGCCCGGTTATGTCAGTTGTCGATTGCCTCGTCATTGCGAAAGCTTGGTTGAAGTGGAATTGATTTGAAACGGTTCAAAAGTCCCTGATATGGAAGAATGATTCCTTAGGTGACTTTTTCCACAATTTAAATAGGATAGGAAAAATAGAAAAGGTCGACCTAATCTTCCCATTGCGTAAGTAGTTCACCTCAACGAAGACCTGCTGCTGCGAGATCAATTTACCTTTGCATTTCTCGGTCAAAGATTGACCTTGAATCTTTTGAAAAGAATCAACCATCTCAGGAGCGCTGGGGCCATGGAATTAGGTTCAGCTAAGGTAACGGCCCAGTCCCAAGCCGATCCTCAATGCCTAGGCTTTAATTGCAAACTCGGAGGACTTTGTTAAGCCCTCCGAATGAGAAAATAAAATACAGACTTACCTTACGGGTCAGCTAGCTGACCCAGATCTAGAAGGGTTACTCGGCATTAGGGATTTCCCTGGAGCGTTCTGGCCCATGCCCTTACCTGAGGCCGGTGGAAACCCAACTTGGCTATTTTGTCCTGATACACCCGGCGATGCATTACCTGATGTACCCGATGAATTACCTGCACCAAGAGGCCTGTTAGAGGAGGTCCCCGATGGTTGAGTAACTGTGGCACAGAGCTGCCCTATCGTATCGCCCTTGGACTTTGCCAAAGTACCAAGCTCAACAAAGGCATTGGCGGTCAAAGGAGTGCCGCTTGTCCCGGACTGTGACCCAGATGCTCCGGTAGTGGTCGTAGTGGCAAAAACATGGGAGTATGCATTGCACAAGCCGTACAAACTCTTTCCGCTTGCTAAGCCCTGATTTAGAGCGGTAGATGAGGGGGAGTGGCCCGCAACGGAACCGCCATCGGTCACCTTGGTATCCGAACCCACCTGCGAGTTGGTCGAATTCTGGTGGCTTGTGGGGGCTAAGGATACCGATGGGTTTGTGCTCTTATTGAATGAGACGGGTAATACGCCGGTTAATGCGGCGGCAGTGCCTCCGGTTAGGGCAATGGCTAGCCCAGCTAGTGCGACCTTGGCGCTTAGGAACTTAGAAATCATAGATCGTTTCCTTTCGGGTATTTCCCCTAGATCTGAAGTAGCCCAAGCACTGCGGAAGGCGGACATCACGGTATCCTCCATCGCAAGTTCGGTCATAGCAGCCGGAGCATTAGCAGCCGAAACCAGCTGACTAATCCTGCGCAACTCAGGTGGCAGCGCTTCGACATTCGAATCGCCACCAAGGAGTGCTTCTATGATCTCTTCGCTAAAGGGTTCTTCGATCATTTCGTTATTGGAAACGCAGTAATGTCGTCGAACGTTACATTCTTGTCAGGAATATTTTCGGCCATCTTTTTCATTGCCCTATGCTGAATCACTCTTACCGCTCCTTCCGACCTCCCTATGATCTTGGCTACTTCCAGAGCGCTAAAGCCACCGAGGACCCGAAGTAATACCACGTCCCGTTGTTGGTCGGTCAGACACTCCACCAAATCCGCTACCGCTTGATCGGCCTCGGAACGCGCTCCCGGGGAAAAGCTTGGGTCGTTTGGCTGCGTCGCCGATTCGGCTTTGGTGCTTTGCTCCAGCTTGGGTCGCACACTGGCTCGTCTGGCGCTATCAATAATCCTACGTCGGGCGGTGGAAAAAATCCAAGCTCGAAAGTCACTTCCGTCGCCTTGGAACTTTGAGAGTGAACTAACTACGCTCAACCAAGTTTCGGAAGCGATGTCCTCTGGGTCAATCACCCTGCGCCCCTTGAGGTACCTCAGCAGCTGCGGTGCAAAGTGCCGGAAGATATCTTCCATGGCGGCTTCGTCTCCGGATTTTGCCCTTTGGATAATTGAGACTAGATCTAGCTGGTCGGCCAATTAAAAACTCACTTTTGGTGGTTTCCTAAGTTAGTTTAGATGATATATGAACGACAATTCCAAGGTTAAAAAATGTGAACTGCAATAATTACTTCTGGCGATGAGCTGCTTTTGGCTATTTGGGAAGCCGCCCAGGGCCGGGAGGTCCGGCGAAGGCCTGGGAGATTTGCATCCATTCTAATGCATCTTTCCCTTCGACCACTAGTGAGGTGTCCAGGAGGTGTCGGCGCTGGGTGACAACCAGCGCAAAGTCCAACGACGTCCCAGAAATTCTATTTTCCGCACCTGGATTTCCGTAACTGAGTAAACCTCGCTGGTTTGTCAACTCAATGAATACGTCGTTTTCTGGAGGAGCGAGCCCCCTATTGGTGAAGCTGAATGCCCTGGTTCGATACCCTAAGAAGCAGACGTGCGCGAGCCGTTCAGAATCGTTTGGGGGTATTCCCAGTGAGTCTCGAATATCTATTCCGTGCGCCCAAGTTTCCATTAGCCGAGCGGTTAACATTGAGGCCAAGCTCATCGGTGGGCCGAACCAGGCGTAGCGGGCTTTGGGATCGACTGTCATTGCCGTTTGTAATAGCGTTGACCTAGCGGTGAGGAACCAGTTTAATAACGAAGCGAATCTGCGTCCGTCTCTTTTGGTTTCGACTAGTTCGTTTGGCGCATCGGGGTTTTGAAGGAACTGCGAAAGAAGCTTTGAGAACTCCTCTGCATCTTTGATCGCAACTTCTGCAACTTCATCGAAGACCGCCAGATGCGCGACCTGGTCTTCAATGGTCCATGGTGCGGCCAGGGTTGGTCTCTGCCATTCGGCACTGTCAAGAGGTTCTAGGATAACCGCAAGATCACGGGTCTCATTCTTCAGGTCCTCGGCTAAATCTTCAAGCACGACTCTTCCCTCCGGCGATCTATTCCTGAAAGGATACCGGCCAGTGACCGCTGGAGGCGCTTATGGCGTTGGAACTACAGAGCGCAACTTGATACGCATCATTTCATCGATGACACCAGGTGAGAGGAGGGGTATCTCTGGCTGGGCGCAAATGTGAGGAGACAGAGCACCACCAGGGTGATCTGTACAGCGACCGCTGGAGCGAGGTTGATCCCACCGAACAGCGATACAACCGCTAAAGCCAAGTAGCTAAAGGCAAGCGAGTAGCTTGAAGCCGCCCTGAGCCTCCCGGTTTTTACTGGTGCGCAACCTTGAGATTGATTTTGTGGACAATCCGCCGGGGTGGTGGCAGCCTCACTGCGGATCTGGCGCCAATACAGAAGGCTCGAAGCGGAAACTACCGCTAGGCCGATAACGTCGCCGAGGGCACCAAGCCGGTCTGGTGTCACGAGGATCCAGCTCGCCGGGCCGAGAAGGACTAACCAATTTTGTCTTCGGTCCTGAACAGCAATGGCTGGTATCAGAAGTGGAAGGTAGCTCGCCCACATTATCGGGGTGATAATCAAGCTGGAAACGACTGCCGCTAGGAAAATCCCCCGCTGCCTTTGATCGGGTTCAGCAATCGTCAAGGCAAGGAAGAAAATTATAGCGGAACTGGCTATCGCCAGCATCGAAGCAGGCGTCGCTCCCACGGCGAGTCTGCCGAGAAGTGCGGCAAGGGAGTACCCCTGACCCCCTTCGTGACGGGCTAGCTGGGTCAATAGATGGTAATAGCCAACAGCAGTTAAAGGACCC
>JAKBHQ010000413.1 GCA_021836665.1 Thermoplasmata archaeon | reverse complement strand
ATACCATCCAAACACCTTGACGAGGGTGGAGCCATTCCCAAGGTCCATCACCATCGTCAGGTCTGAGTCAAAAATACATGAGGCTGGATTACCCACGATATCCGAGGAGACAAGCGGCTCGTCGGAATATACAAGCACCTTAGAAAGCGGCCCCGAACTAGCCGCCCTTTGGTAAGCCTCATTTATATCGCCCTTCGACCATGTGCCACGAAGGATCAAAGTGGCATCGGTTATCGATCCGTCCGATACCGGCACACGTAGAGAGGTACCATCCAAAAGACCCTTCATCTCCGGCATAACCAATGCCGTAGCCTTAGCCGCTCCAGTAGTAGAAGGAACTATGTTCTGCGCAGCCGCTCGAGCCCTTCTTGGATCTTTATGCGCAAGATCAAGGAGGTTCTGATCATTGGTGTATGCATGAACCGTTGTCATAAGTCCCCGCTCGATGCCAAAGGCATCTTGGACCACTTTGATAAGCGGCACAAAGCAGTTAGTCGTGCAAGATGCATTCGAAACAATCTTGTGGAGCGCTGGATCGTAGCTGCTCTCGTTTACGCCAATTACGAAGGTGGCATCTACATTCGTCGCAGGAGCGGAGATTATGACCTTTCGCGCACCAGCGTCAATATGGCCGACTGCTTTTTGCCCATCGGTAAAGATGCCAGTCGACTCGATCACCACATCTACCCCAAGATCCCTCCAAGGCAGGGCTTTCGGGTCTCTCTCGGCAAACACCTTGATAGTCTGATCACCAACTTTGATAGAACTATCATCGGCAACCACTGGAACACCGAGCGGGCCGTGGGTCGAATCGTACTTCAGAAGCTGAGCGTTGATCTTTGGCGAAGTCAGATCATTGACCGCAACAACCTCGACATCAGCACTTTGGGAGCGAACGGCACGAAAAAAATTTCTACCAATACGCCCGAACCCGTTGACGCCAACCCTAATAGTCACAATCACTCCTTGGACTTTTGCGGAACTCGGACTTTTTCAATCCCAGAGCTGCCAGCCTGACACTTCCTCCGATACAGGATAACGCGACGACGTCGATCACACATGTCGATTGACAATCAGCGCTTCAATTATTGCGCCCTGCCACCCTCCCGAGCGCGTCGGCAAGAAGTACAGAGTCATGGGTGAATCCGCCATCACGAGATAATGAACCGACTTCAACCCACGCGTCAGCAGCAAGAACCCGCGACAGGTTCCCAACCTCGTTATGGTTGGGATCCAACAGCAGCCCGTCGATCCGTTCAACAACCTCGAGGACCTTTTCCACCTGGGAAGCCTGATCAAGATGCGCCGTTTCCGCCTTTTGCTGCCTCAAGTTAGCAACATACACCCGCCGCGCACTCGTCGAGTTGATGGCCTTCCTGATTGGCGGCACGACGCACGCCGCTAGCACAGAAGTGAAAAGGGACCCTGGCCCCAAAACCAGTAGATCCGCCTCCATTATTGCTTCAATTGCCTCTGTTGAAACCTTTGGCTCTTGGGGCTCCACCCAAACCCTATGTATGCCGCTAGAAGCGTTAATTGCCACCTGACCCGACAGTTGACCTTGATCAGTCTCCGCCAGTAACCCCAATGGCTCTTCGGCACTCGGAAAAACCAGCCCAGAAGCCCCGAGGATCATGCCCATATGACGCGATGCCGGTCCTAACCCACCCAACAGATCGGTCAATGCCGCAAGCATCAGATTGCCCAGCGAATGCCCAGCTAAATCGCCACCATTGAAACGATAGGTAAAACTCGAGAGTAAGGCAGATTCAGGATCGGCTAGAGCACTGAGACACATCCTTAGGTCGCCCGGCGGGACCAGTCCAAGATCTCGACGAATCCGACCAGACGACCCCCCATCATCGGCAACCGTAACTACGGCACTTAGCCGACCGACCCGGCCTTTGAGGGCCTTTAGCATAACGGCGAGCCCGTGCCCACCTCCAATCGCTACGACCTTAGAGTCCGCTAAAACCGACGTTTCGCCCATCGCTGACTGGTTGCCTTTCAACGGTAGATATCCCTGTGGTGGATCTGGCTCGGATATCCGATCCTAAATAGTTCACTCGCTACGGCCTCCACAAGCGCCACCGAGCGGTGCTTCCCACCAGTGCAGCCGATGGCAATTGTCAAGTAGCTCTTCCCTTCCTCGACAAAGCGAGGCATAGAGAAGGCGAGAAGCTTGTCGATCATGTCCAGGTAGAGATTCGAATCCTCAAAGGAAAAGATGTAGTCTCTCACCTCCGCATCTCGGCCGGTCTTATCTCGTAGATTCTCAACCCAGTGCGGGTTCGGGAGAAAACGACAGTCAAAAACCAAATCAGCATCCCTCGGAATGCCATATTTGTAGCCAAAAGATGTGACGAAAACCTTCAGGGGAGATCCCTTGCCTCCGAAGCTGAAAAGCTCAACTATGCGGGCCTTGAGCTGATGTACGCTCAAACTGGAAGTATCAATCACCAGGTCGGCGATACTTTTAAGTGGATCCAACAGTTCTCGTTCGGCGTCTACGGAACTAACTACGCCCCCTAAATCGAGCGGGTGTTTACGCTTAGTGCCTTCGTAACGTGCCAACAACTCGTCATTGCCTGCGTCTAGAAATAGAACCCGGACTCTCGACCCCAATATTCGAAGCTGTCCAATGAGATCTTCGATCCCCGAAGAGGAGCCGCCAAAACTCCTGCCCACCACCAAGGCGATCTCTGATATCCGAGAACCGTCGGTCGAGGGCCTCTCGGCCAGCTCCGCAACCTTTGGTATAAGTTCGGCGGGAAGGTTGTCTATGACAAACCAGCCGATGTCCTCCAAAACGCCCGCTGCCGTTGATCTTCCCGCTCCAGACATTCCTGCGATAACCAAGAAGTTACTCACGTCGCAGACTGACCCTTTCGCGCACGTAGATATAGAAGCCTGGGAATCTCCCTTACAAATTTGTACTCCCAAGCCTTGTCGACAAAACCTTGCGGTGGAGTTGGTTCTTCCATCTTCTCGACCATCAGACCCTTAGACGCCATCTGATTTATATATCTCGAGAGAGGGCGATGCACGAAGGGTATAAACACATCCTTTGCGACCTCTTCGAATGAAAGGTCTTCCTTTAGATAAGGACCAATCCTCCAATACTGCTCAACGAGTTCCACATCGTCGATGAAGCCCGAGCCTGGAGTCTGCAAAAGTGGATGATTCAAAAAAAATAGAAAATGACCCTGCGGCTTAAGTATTCGAGAAACTTCAGCGATAGCCGTCTCAAACTCGATAACGTGCTCAAAGACTAAACAAGCTACGACAGCGTCAAAGGACTCTGCCGCAAATGGTAGCTCCTTTGCCTCACCCCTAACGACGAGATCAATCCCGCCGCGGGCCACAGCGCTTTGCAATTGCAACAGCGCTGGATCGACACCGACGATAGTGATCGCTTCACCCAGCCTTTTCCTGATTGCGCGAGAGATCTGTCCATCGCCGACCCCAAGGTCCAAGATTGATCGTACGCCGAGTTTTTCCACCTCGTCGACGGCCATAGGTATAATCTGCTCTTCGTACTCGGGATCTGCTCCGTTAGTAAAGTTCTCCTGCCACCACTGCGCATGATCTTCCCACAGGTCTTTAGAGGCCGCTCTAAAGATGTCAAGATCAAATCCTTCGTCATTGGGATCCATAGATAAAAGACACTAGCTTGCGGTAGCGCAGAATTTGTCTGTAGCGGTGTCAGCCCCGTGACGCAATTTTCGCTATTGCCCCTAAGATCAGCCTTTCTGGAGGCTTTCATAAAGAGCCAGCGCTACCGGCGCAGGAAGAATCTTTGCTGCAGATATTTCATCGAGGCTTGCCTTTTTGAGCTTGGCTATTCCGCCAAAATAGTCAATAATCGCCCTCTTGCGCTTCGGTCCGAGTCCAGCGACAGAATCCATCTTTGTCTCTAGGGCACTCTTTCCTCTGAGCTGCCGATGGTAGGAGATGGCGAACCGATGGGCCTCATCCCTGATCTGCTGAAGAAGAAAAAGTGCCGGAGATGATCGTGGGATCCTAATGGAATCCGACCTGTCCGGTCGGAAGACTTCCTCATACTCTTTCGCCAGTGAAGCGAGCTCTATTTTCCCGGTTAAACCGAGTGATTCCAGCACCCTAACGGCCACATTTAACTGCCCTTTTCCGCCGTCAACCAGAAGCAGATTCGGCGGATATGAAAACTTGCGGCCCTGTTCTGGGTGCTCTATTGCGGTCTCCGCCAGGTAGTTTACAAGCCTCCTCGTCAGCACTTCCTCCATGGCTCCGTAGTCGTCATTCTTCGGAACTGAAACTCTAAATCGCCGATAGTCAGCCCTTTTAGTGATTCCGTCCTCCATAACTACCATCGATCCAACGTAATTGGTTCCTTGCAGGTGTGACATGTCATAGCATTCGATTCGCAACGGGGCTTCTTTAAGTTCAAGAAAGTTCGCCAAATCAGTCAAGGCCTTTGCCCGGGCATTA
>JAKBHQ010000396.1 GCA_021836665.1 Thermoplasmata archaeon | reverse complement strand
TCGATGTTTTTAGTCTCATTCATGAAGGCTTCTATGGTGGCCAGTTCTTCCGGTGTGAGCATGTCATGTGAAGATTAACACACCCCTGGAGAAATTAAAAGGACCATTTGGCGCATTTTAGAATGTGATGTGAATAAAGACTTGCAGAGTCCCTCGCCATCTTCAACTAATGGTCACGGACAGGCGAACCCTACTAATTTCCGAGGAACCGGTCAAGCGAAGGATACTCAGGGGACATGTGATAATTCTCCCGTTCGAGATAATGCTCATCTTCGATGACATGTGGCTCTTCTGAGGTATTCCTAACAGACCTTTGCTCTGATAGTGCCATCACTTCAATGCAATTGCGATGTCCAGTACTCCAGCTTTTGTCTATCACTTCTCGTCTCCCTCAGTCTTACCCCATGTAAGTTGACCATCGACGAGCTGCCAGACAAGCCGACATGCTGCTTCTCGCTTTAGGTCCTTTCCGTAGGTGGCGAAGAGCATTGCCTTTATCCGATCCTGGTCGGCATGGATTGTACCCACTGATACATGTAGTGCCTCAGCAATCACTTTGTCTTTTTTACCTTCATGAAAACGTCGCAGAATCTCAAGATGACGCGGGGTTAGCTCAAGGCGATACCTGACAGCGCGACGAGACCAAACCGACCATACTCGGGCAGATAGTGCATCGCGCTCTTGGGATGGGTACGGCCTAAGTGCACCCTCGCCTTTGCGAAAGAGGGACTCCAGGTCGGCCTGGGCTCGTTGGTTAAGCTCATGTTCTTGAGGAAGAGGCCGTTCGTGAAGATCCGCCAGAAGGCGGGCAGCAAGAGTACGAGAGAGATGCCGACGACCAATGCCAACGTCGGCAACTGCTAGAGCGAAGTCGTCCCAATCAAGATCGTCACTGTCCATGAAACCCAGTGCTCCAACGCCGATTGCGTCACCCACTTCATGAGAACGTGCGACACTTGAGAGAGCGAGAACATTGCGGCCCTGAGACACGAGTTCGGCCACTCCGGCCGCTCCTTGAAGTGCTAAACCTTCACGACTCAGAAGCAAATCACAGCAGACGAGTTCTGCTGGGTAGGAAGCGGCGTCTTCAATCCGGGAAAGCTCGGCAACAACTGTGAACCCAAGTCGCTCAAGGACCATGCTTAGACCGAGTGCCGCAGCGGAATTGTTATCGATCACTATCGCGCGCATATCCCCGACCGGCCTTGCTTCGAGTTCGCTCGTCACTTTAGTAGTAGAAATCATGCCTGCCATGACATCTCCCACAGACTCCCGCTAGCACCAGCTTGAACACTTACACACAGACCTATATCTCTCGCGTCGATTACAAGGCGCTTGGTGTGCGAGGACCAGGCAGTTGAAAAGGGATCAAAACCAACGCCACTGTCGCTCAGGCTTGCATAGCAAAGCGCTGAACTAGTTCTTACAACAAGTTCAGCGCTCGACACCTCAGCATGACGGGCAACATTGCCAATGAGTGCTTCTAATAGTGCTAACAACCTCTCACTTACCAACACAGGCGGATCAGCCTCAAGCAGGCTCATGAGTTTGAGCTTTATACCGAGTTCCTGAGCTTCAGCGACAAGATCAGGAAGTCCAGCGGCGAGATAAGGGTGCGGTCGTGTGTCCCCTAGTACTCCCAATCGAACTTGAGTGACAATTCTGCGTGCTCGACGGCGATCTCCAGGAGCGATCTTGCCTTCAGCTAAACGCTGGCATAGTCCCAGAAGATCTTCATGGATCCAATGCTCCTGGCGAGCCTGTTCAGCCACCTTTTCAGCGGTAATCCGCTCGACAACAGCCTGGTCAAGCCGGGAAGCAAAAAGCCGGAGCGTTGCTGCGACAAGTGCTCCTGCTGCTAACCAAAGAAGGAACCCACCCTCATCGTTCCAGACAAGGGCACCCCTGCCAAGGGGTAGTAACGCCCATGTCAGAGCTGCGACAGCGGTTATTACTAGCCCACGCCATGACAGACCGAAACCGACACCGGCGAGTCCGGCGATGATCATAAGATATGGAAGAAAGCCGTCGAGACCATGGAATCTGCCAGTCCTACCTGCTCCAATTAGCGCGATAGCTGCCACCAGCATGCTCATTGTCAGATCCACCGGCACTAACACCCTACCGCCGAGACGACAGCCGCGGCGTAAGAGCACCACCTCGACCCCGCTCTGAAGTACTGCTATACCAACGGCTAAGGCAACGAGGTCGGGGTGGGCATAATTGTGCCAGTAGGCAAGCAAGGCAAAGAATGGGAAGCTCACCATTGCGATCCTTACAACGATAAGCAGACGAGTAAGCCAGCTCTCAAGCTCTTCTACTGAGCCGCCATTACCAGCTGGAACAAGTGTGACCAGCCGCTCAATGACAGCAAGAACGCCTAAGCTGGTCCGGCTTGCGAACGTTGCCCCCTTGAGCGGAGATGACTCCAGAGCAGTTCCTCCGGAGTCGCCGGGATTCGAAGCGATGGCATGGCTCACCCAAATATCGCCCTCGTTGAGTTTCGGCTTATCTGTTTTGTTACTCACTTCTCCAAGCGTAGAGTGAGGTTCAGTACCCGAACTATCGCAGATCTGCCAAAGATCGAAGCTTTCTCCTTCACGCGGTTCAAAACCTTCGCTCAATTCAGAACCTCGCTTGCGCTAGCTACGACGGTCCTGAGTTCACCAAGTGCAGCCTCGATACGAGGACGAGTCTCCTCGTCCGATGTCAATAGGTCAAGCAGTAAGCCCCTCAACGATGCCAATGCCAGCGTGATGACTCCCTCAAGCCGAGGATTCAAAGGAATTGAATCAGAGGAGCCGTACCCAGTAGCTATAGCAATCCATTCGGCGACGACATGGTCTAGAAACTCGCGGTAATCATCTGGATGGCGAAGGGCAATTACCCATATCTCTAACAATGCCAGACCTGCAGGACGAGCCTCAGGTGCTGAGAGTGCACCCCAGCCAATGTCGATAAGGTCGAGCAGTCCATTCTGGCTGTCTGATGCAATTAGCTCGCGCAGCCGAAGGGTCTCCCTTGTGCGCAGAAACGCTAGTGCCTTGCAGAACAAGCCAGCTCTTGAGCCAAAATGATACTCAAGTGTGTTTGGAGCAACGCCAACTCGGCCAGCTAGACTCCGAAGCGAACTGTTGAGAAAACCGGAGCTGACCAACTCATCCGCCACAGCTTCTAGCAGCCTTTGATGCCTTGTCGGATCGCGAGGTCTTCCGTAGCTAGTTTCAACTCCCCCAGCACTTTGTGGTACAGACACACAAGAAATATACCAAACGATATGGCAGATATCACCGAATTGTAAAACTCGTGGGATGAATCTAAGCGAAGTGAAGCTTTGAAGTCGATGAGTCGTGTCATCGAATAGCACCGTCTAATCGCACAACCACCGTGCCATCAGAGGAGCAAATATGAATTCTGAAAGTGACTTACGGTTGTACTGAGTCACCCATACCCCAACCTGCAGTAGAGATCTAGCAGAAGTGTTATTGGCAAGATCGCAGTCACGCCTTAGTGTGACCACCATGACTTTGCAATCGAGTAATCGATTTTTGAAAATCAACCTAAAGCAAACGGAGTTCGTATTTCACGCTCAGCGAGAACGGCCTACTTTTTTAGGAAACTTAGAATGTGATGATAGATCTAGAATTGGGAGAATTCACGCCAAGATACGACCAGTCCTGATGATGGTTCCATCGACAAACAAGCGACCTTTCATTCTCAGTGGATTTGTACACCGTAAAGCACCCTTGATTCCCCGATTGGGTCGCAGAATCAAGACCATAGACCTCATCGAAATTGTTGTACCGTCGTTAGCTAAATATGCTGACCTGATTCCATCTAAGGCACAGCAAATTAGCGACGCTACAGCCAACGTATCGATGGATACCTCTGGTTCTAGACGGTCGCTATGGATGGCCGAACATTTTAAGCAGTGCATAGATCGTATACGACGTATTGGAAGCGAGAAAAGATGAAATCATTCATCCTGGGGAATGTAAACAAAATAATACCAGCAATAAGGCGCGCTAGAATACCGATTATTGCCATAATGACCGTCTCACTTTTAAGTTTCATTCTCCAGGTTAAAAATATCACTCCCACTGCTGAAATGCCGCCGACAAATCCAGCGGCATTTCAGACACTATCAGTTAATCTCGCGGACCATAGCAACCCATACTACAGCTACGGTCACGGATGTAATTGTACCTATTATGCCTTTCAAGTCTGGAAGCAGCTCGGCGTCACTCTCAGACAAAAGGGGAATGCTTACCAGTGGGCGAGCTTCACGTCAGCCACTCTGGCAAATGGCCAAGCGGTATCCTTGTCGAAGGGTTCTACCCCCCAGGTTGGAGCCATCATGGTATTCCCGCCAGAACCTTGGAACGATGGTTATGGGCATGTGGCTATTGTAACCGCAATCGATAGCAATGGCACGGTCTTAGTCAATGAAGGAAACTATTCATTTCCCGGGAAAGAATACAGATCGGAA
>JAKBHQ010000204.1 GCA_021836665.1 Thermoplasmata archaeon | reverse complement strand
ATCAGGCGGCCCTAGTATCGATCGATCCATCCAATGGACAGGTTCGAACTCTAGTGTCGGGTAATCCCGCGTCAGGCGCAGGAGGATTCGACGTTGTGACCGGCTACGGAGGGACCGGCAGGCAGCCTGGTTCGTCATTCAAGCCCTTTGTACTGATGGCTGCGCTGCAAAAGGGGTATTCGCCATACGACACCATCGACGGAACTGCGCCTTGTACCTTTACCGTCCCGAACACTAAGCCCTACCCGTACATTGCGAATAATGCAGAACCAGGATTTGGCTTGGTGTCAATTCTAAAGGCGACGGCGGACTCGATCAACTGCGCTTATATTAGGTTAGGCATAAAGACCGGGCTTACCAACGTGGTTAACATGGCTCATCTGCTCGGCGTGAAGAGCCCACTGGTTCCACTCCCGTCTATGTCTATCGGTTCCGAAAACGTCAACCCTTTGGAAATGGCGGACGCTTACGCGACTATCGATAACTATGGCGTCTACCATGCTCCACAGTTCATTACTTCGGTGGACGCTTCAAACGGCCAGGTTTTGATTCAAAGGACCAATCCCGGGATCAGAGTGGCTTCGTCTCAAGATGCAAAGGTCACGATCGCAGTTATGGAGCACGTGATTACACAAGGAACCGGTACTGCGGCGCAACTTGGTAGGCCGGCAGCTGGCAAGACCGGAACCACCGACAACTTTACTGACGCATGGTTTAATGGATTTACTCCGCAGTTAGTGACGGCGGTGTGGATGGGCGACCCGGCGGGTTCAGTGCCAATGTTCGACGTTGGGGGCATTCCTGTTTATGGTGGGACTTATCCCACGGAGATTTGGCATGAGTTCATGGCGAAGGCAATGGCGAATCAAACACCTTTAAATTTTGAACCTCCCAACCTGGCGCTTGTTCCACCGGGCCACCTTATCGTGCCGATAGATGCACCGGGATCAATAATTGCCGCCGATGGCACTAGGTCGGCTCCATACGGCTCCAGTGGGGGTACTGTTCCACCACCGACGACGACAACAACAACAACAACGGTCCCCCCACCCACAACAACTACGACAACGACCACTACGGCCTCGTCACCCACAACGGCCGTTCCACCGACGACGACAACAACAACAACGACGGTCCCCCCACCAACGACGGCCGTTCCATTGGTCCCGGGCTGATACCCTCAAGAGTCGGGACTATCAAGACGGAACGAGAATGACCATATCTTACGAAAAGCTCCTCGAATTAGCCAGGCTTGATGACGAAGTGGCCCACAGCGCTGAGCTTCTATTGAGGAGTCCTAAAAGGAAGCTGCTCTCGGAACTGGAAGTGGAACGTTCAGAATCAGAGAGAAGGCTGAAGGTCGTCGATGGCGGGATAGGTGAACTCGAAGAAGAGTCGAGCGAACTTTCGTCGGAGTCAGAGTTAATCTCTAAGAAGCTGTCGGAGCTCGAGTCCGCCGAAAAGAAGGGTCTTGGCATCTCCCACCGGAACGTCGAAGTTCTTGCTCATGAGATTGAAGTTTTGCACAACCGGGCCGAGGAAATAGAGCTCCGTCAGCTTGAGATCATGGAGTCATTCGAGGATCTAAGCGCCAAAAAGGAGGAGCTCGAAAGCGAATTGGCTGAACTGGATTCGGTTTTTCAGAATACAAAAGAGGAGCACGATTCGGAAGTAATTGGATCTCGGAGCCTTGTGGAAGGCCTGGAAAAAGAACGTTCTGACCTAGTCCGCGAGTTACCTGACGAATTTTTGCCGATCTACAATAAGTTGAGGAATGCCAAACTTGGCAGGGCATTTGCCTATGTCATGAAGGGCGTGTGCCTGGGATGCAGGGTCAAGGTTTCACCACTGGAGTTAACTAGGCTCAAGCAGTCTAAGGATTTGCCTCCAGAAATGTTACCGAGATGCCAGGAGTGCGACCGGATCATGCTACTGCCGTAGCGATGCGTGCTTCACGATAGTGGTATTTGTCAGATGGCTTGAGAAATGATGCGCTGCTCTAAAGAATCCGGCGGGGGAATAGCCATCTTCTCTGGATATTGTTGCTGAGTTGGCCTGTAGGCGGGGTTCTGTCCAGCCGCACTGCGGCTTGTGTGGTCATCCATCTATGCAGCCCACCAGGAGGTGCACCGGAGGTCCGGTGCGAACGAGCAGTCCATCCTCCTATTCGGCCTTGCTCCGGATGGGGTTTACCAAGCCATTGAAGTCGCCTTCAATGCTGGTGCGCTCTTGCCGCACCTTTTCACCCTTGCTCCCTTAGGAGCGGTCTACTTTCTGTTGCACTTTCCGTCGAGTCGCCTCGCCTGGCCGTTAGCCAGCATCCTGCCCTGTGGAGCCCCGACCTTCCTCAGATCGCACTTGGCGACCCGCGACCACCCGGCCAACTCAGCTAAGCCAGTCTAATTCGGTAAATGCTATGTCAGTTCCGAACACATAGCGTGAGAATCCTACCCAAAGCATAAATTATTCCTAAATCTCACCTATAGTGGCTGCCGATAGATGAATTGTGGGGAATTGCATATGAACAGGGCTAAAAAAGGCAGGGACACGTTTGGTTCGGCCAAGCCCGAAGATGCCGTTTCTATCTTTCGAGAAGATCCGGCATTTTTAGATGCTTTTGTAGCGGAGACTCATCCACAGTTAGTTCGATACCTGAGAGCCTGGTCTGTGAATGACGCCGAAGATGTTGCTCAGGAAGCATGGATTGGATTTGCACGAGCACTCAGCAGCTTCGAAGGTGATTTTTCAGGTTTGAAACCGCTGGTTTTTTTTATAGCCCGCCGACGGGTAATAGATGAGATGCGCAAGTCTTCAAGAAGGCCACAGACTCAAGATTTTGATTGCGAGCCTGCTATGAATTTTGACGCCACAACTCAGGGTGCCGAGTATGACCTTTCGTTGGACAGTGCTCTCGCCCTCATAAGGACGCTTCCCGGGGTTCAGGCCGAGATTGTGGCCCTGAGGGTGATTGCCGACTTATCGCCATCTCAAGTGGCTCAGCACATTGGTCGCTCGGAGGGATATGTAAGAGTCAATTATTTTCGGGCGATTCAGAAGCTGGCGGAGTTGTCGAACGCTCGTGAGCTGGTCAATCCCGATGCTAACGAAGATCGGAAAAAATCTTTTAGCGAGCGTAACAAAACCTACAGCGTTGGCGATTTAGAAGGTATTCAGGCGTGATTGGGTTTAGGGGTTTCAATTGATTCGGCGGGATTCAAAAACAGAGTTTGCGGGATGGGAGGATGCAGATCAGCATCTCCGGCTTCCGAACTCAAATCAAATCCTTGTTGAAAATATGCGAAACATTCTTGCCGCTCCGGGAACGGAGTCAGAGCTCTCGGGCTCTGAAATGATCCTAGCCTCGATCCGCAAGGAGTTTGGATCCTTGTCGGGCAATGTTCCACCAAGCTGGAGGAGATCGATGAAGACGAGGCTATTTACCACGAAGGCAGCCGCTGCCGCTCTTACTACAGTTCTGCTGACCGGAGGCGCAGCTGCCGCGGCGACAGGGTCACTTCCACTTGGGCTACAACAACTTGTTAGCTCGACTGCGAAGGTAGTGGGGGTATCGGTGCCGTCGTCGACGCAAGTCACGACTGCAACAACCGTCGCTCCAACGACAACCGTCGCCCCAACAACAACCGTCGCCCCAACAACAACCGTCGCTCCAACGACAACCGTCGCCCCAACAACAACCGTCGCCCCAACGACAACAGTCGCCCCAACGACAACAGTCGCCCCAACGTTGGTCGTAGCCTCTCCGCCAAAAACAGAGACACCGGAAGGAACGGGCTCCACGACATGCTCAACCACCCAGACTGGAACCAACTCGACTCAGAGTTGCGCTACTTCCAACTCCTCAGGCGGCGACTCGACAACTACCACGAGCGCAAATAGCTCAGACTCTTCTAAGACAACTACTAGTGGTGGTTCCGATGGTGGATCCACATCCGGAGGTGACAATTAGCAGACCAGCTCCTCTCAAAATTAGAACCTTTTACCATAAGATGGGCACTGCTTGAGGCAGTGCCCATCTTTTATGCCCATCTTCGAATGGGCTTGGCATGTCTTGAACTACTTAAGCGTAAACCGGGTGGTCGACGTCGGCATGACTTGGCAAAGTTACGCCAGCTAGCTTTGCGTAAGGTTCTATTTGAAGGGGTAACGATCCTACGCACAAGTATCGACTAACGGACAAAGGGACGATCTGGTACGCCAGCTTGAGCTTTTAGAGATATTTTTAGCCTTAAATGGCTGGGCATACGAAGTAATCAAGGATGTCGCCTCAGGATTCAACTACAACAAGAGGGGTCTTCGCCAACTTATCTCGCTTACCTGTTCTCAGAGTGTAGGCCGGCTTGTAATACCACACAAGGATCAAATTTTTAGTTTTGGATCTGAGCTCGTCTTTCCCTCTGCGAACATTTTGGTGTCGAGGTAGTCATCGTCAACGCATCGGAGGAAGCGAGCTTTGAAGATGATCTAGCACAAACCGTAATA
>JAKBHQ010000332.1 GCA_021836665.1 Thermoplasmata archaeon | reverse complement strand
AATTTCTCGACCTTATTCGCTACCGCCTGGGCGGAAAATCCTTCGGCGAGGGCTTTGCGGTAGAAGGCGTCGGAACTTGGTGAAAACCAAAAGGGAAACCAACCGTCCGCAACCTCTGCAGCCAAAGCGACATTCTTTGGGCCCTCGGCGGCCATAAATATTGGAAGATCCGCTCTCAGAGGATGAACCGTGGATTTCAGGGGCTTACCCAAATTAGACCCGCCTTGAAGTGGAAGGTTATAGAACTCGCCACTGTGGACTACTGGGCCTTCCCTCCTCAGCGTCGAACGAACTACTTCTATATATTCTCTTGTCCTAAGCAATGGTTTCGGGTAGGGCTGACCATACCAGCCTTCAACGACCTGAGGGCCCGAAGCGCCAATTCCCATTATGAATCGCCCGCTGCTCAGGTGGTCCATCGTCAGCGCAGCCATTGCGGCAGCGGTTGGCGTCCTCGCCGATAGTTGCATGATCGCAGTTCCCAATTTAATCCTTGTAGTCTGCGATCCCCACCATGCCAATGGGGTCAGAGCGTCGGACCCATAAGCCTCTGCGGTCCACGCCGAATCAAAACCAAGATCCTCGGCGGCCAAAATTAGCTCTACCGCACCCACCGGAGGTCCGGACGACCAGTATCCGAGCTGCAAACCGAGTTTCACGCCTCTTCTCCTAGCTATAGCAAAAACAACCTTGCAGAATCTAACACTTCTTTGACCCCCAGTCTGGTCGACCCGCTCACCTTTAGCCTTTAGTAGCCTTTTAGTCTAAAAATTGGCGAAATATCGTCAATTGCACATCCGGAGTGATGAATTATTCGATATTCTGAAAACAGAGACTTTGAGGGGAAAAAATGGCTACGAAATTAACCGATGCAGATATTGAGCTGCTAAAAGAGGTCCAAATCGCGATAGTAACCACCATTAATCCCGACGGCACGCTGCACTCTACACCCACTTGGGTAGATACTGATGGAGAAGCTGTCATTGTCAATACTTCTGTGGGTAGAAAAAAGCATCGCAACATTGAGCAATTTAAGTACGTCTCGATTTGCGTTGTTGATTCCAAGCAACCCTACCGATGGGTCTCCGTGACCGGCGAGGGAGAATTCGATACAACTGATGCTGATGCACATATCGACGCAATGGCGAAGAAGTATCTTGGGCAGGATTCATATCCTTTTCGCACCGAGGGTGAAGTGCGGATCAAAATCCGGGTAGTTCCGCTAAAGAGACTGGGAAGTTAACCCTCAAATCTCATCTTCCCGACGGATTGACATCCACCAGACCTTGACCTATTCGCCCCAAAAGCCAAGACGGCCTCTGTCTTGGGGGTGGCTTAGATCCAAAGCGAGCGCAATAACGGTAGACCTGGCGTTGATTTGCAAGTCAATTTAAAAAGCAGGCCCCAGTTCTTGGGCTCCAACGATTCGGTTTCGGCCCCACAAAGAATAAGTCTCCGGCTATTGTCGCATTTTCAACATAACAGCCGGTGCAGCCGTTAGACTTATAGAACATAACAAAGCCGGGTAGGCCCTCTAAATCTCCGCTATGGCGCGCCGGCGAGGTAAATGAAGGCAATTAAAAGACTCTTTGAAATGCAGCGGTCCGAGCTGACCGGACTCATAGGCTATCTTGCGGTAGCGGCCCTGTTTCGGGCGAGCACCAACAGTGTCCAGACTACAGCCCCGCTTTTAGGCAGACAGGACCTAGGTCTGTCGACCTCGTCCGTAGGTCTCGCAGTCGCAATCTCTGGGGTATCGGCGGTACTGACCGCTTTTTTGGTCTCCGTCAGAAAAAAGAGGCTGAAATCCGCTCCGCGACTTGCTCTAATTGCGACGGGACTTTCAATCCTCCTGGTGATTTCGAAGGATCCTGCGGGATTCTTTTTGGGCTACATGACCCTCGGCATATCTGGCGGCCTCATGTATCCGAGCTTGGCCACCATCGGCTCCCACCTAGAAGGCATCTCTCCTAGTAGGGGGGTTGCTGCTTACACCTTCGCCCTTTCTGCGAGCTTGGCTGTCGGACCACTCCTGGAATCGGTGCTACTTCGATTGTGGCCTGGGTCTCTGGTTGTAGCGATGGGAAGTTTTGTGCCTTTCGTCCTCCTTGCCCTCTGGCTGACCAAAAGAGCCGACGTGGGAATGGTGGAAGACCTCCCAGGAGAGGTGGCACCAAAAAGAAAGGTGACCGTCAAGGAGTTAATGAGAATTAGAGGCTTCAGGATAGCCATCTATACCCAACTAATCTATTCCTTCCCATTCGTGGCCGCTATCTCCTTCGGGGCTTTGGCCGCTCACTTCATCTACCACATCTCCGCTTCTTCCACTCAGCTAGCCTTTACCGCACTCTTTGGCGCATCCTTCGCATCCCGGGGCGTCATAGTTCTATACCCTCATCGATTGAAGTTACGAGCGTTGGTCATATTCTCGTCCTCACTCTCGATCATTGCCATAATTATCTTCGCCACCGGCAGCTCTCCTTTAGAGCTCTTTCTCGCCTTCGCTCTGCTCGGTGTTCCACATGGGCTCGTATACCCGATATCCCTCAATCTCGCCAGAAACTCCGTCTGTGAGGCTGAGCTAGATCGGGCGAACTCCTTGCTCTCGGCGGCCGCGGGCAGTGCCAACATAATCTCGCCCTTTGTTTTGGGTTACTTTGCCGATTTCTTCGGATTGCGGTGGATGATCATCTTGGTCTTGATACCAACTATTGCTTTTGCCATACCTTCAATCAAGCGAGAAGGGTATCTAACCGTCGCCGCTAACTAGCTCGAAGAAGCACTTTGAGGGGCAACTCGGTATAAAGAAAGCGGCTGTCACACCCGCCAAGTACTCTATTGGAAAATTCGTCCGTCGCTAATCCCAGGATCGCAGCAGAGTAACATAATTTTCGTCCGATTGACTACGAGGGCGCATATGAAGTTATCTAAATATGCCAAACACGATAACATCAAGCATCAGACGGCACTGCTCCGAAGTAGCGCCGGAAAGTTAGCACGTGCGTGCCTATATGAAGCTGGTCATGCAATCAGGATCAATCGCGCAGCCAGGCCGGTTAAGGGGTAGGTGGATGGAATACCATACTTTTATGCACTGTAACTCAAAGCACCCCGAGCGCGATCGTGCCGGATGAAAGACCACCCACGCTCGTGACCATCAATGAACACTCAGGAGATGCCTAGTGGGAATTCAAACAACTTGGGTAACCCCAGAGGCAGATCCAATCCGAGTACTTGCAGATGAGGTCAAAAGGCTAAAGGGTGGCGATACGCTCGCAAAAATTCACGTTATCATCGATTCTCATGAAACTGGCGTATTGACCAGCAGAAACCTTGCGCCACTCTTCGCAGGATCGGATAGCGGAAATGGTCTTGTTGCGGTTGACTTTATTACCTTCGATCAGCTGGCGGAGTCTATTGTGCGAAAGGATGGGTCTTTAGCGAAGCGTCGAATGTTGAACGCTGGAGTAATTCGACTAGCCGCTAAAAAGGTTCTCGAAAACCACGGCCAAGAGTTCCCAGGCACAAACCAAAAAAAGGTCACTATTAACTCCTTTAATTCGATCTTTCGTAGCTACGAACGTCTAACGGACCATGAGAGGGCCATCCTCAGAAAGGTTCCTGGGAGGACTTCAACGCTCATCGGCATTTGTGACGAGATGAGCGACCGGATAATGTCGGAATTTTATTCGACTACCGAACTGCGACGAAGTGCGGCCGAAGCACTCCGAACCCATCAAGAGAACCTTTACCTAGCTCCGGTGATAGTTTTTCTTCCTACCCATATCAACAGGTCAGGCGCCGAGATACTTCGCGAGTTATCTAACCAGTGTCAAGTGTCAACAATCCTTCGGACTTATGGCGACGGAGATCTAGACGGCTCGTTCACCGCCTGGGCCAAGCGCGCTGACCCGTCACTTATTGAACCCTCCCCGTGTTCATATCCGGTGTCAAATTTGACCTACGTAGATGCACACGACCCTACCGACGAAGTTCGACATGCAATAAAAGCGATAATAGAAGAAGCAAAAAAGGGGGCAAAGTTTTCCGAAATGGAGGTCGTATACACCTCCGAGGAGCCCTACCTTCCTTACCTTCTGGCTCAACTAAATCGGTCTCACATACCTTTCGCAGCTTCCCCCGCTGGCCACCTACGAGATACCGCCTGGGCAAGACGATTACAGACGACTTTAGAGATTACTTCGTCGACACTGACACTCCCAGGTATCTTCGATCTTTTGAAGTTGCGGGGCAATGCTTCCCGTGAAACTGCTTCCCATGAGGAAGTCATGCCGATCTCCGCTATGGAAGAAGTAGCACGCTCGGTTCTTGGGAATTTGGCGGAATCGGATTGGCTTGGCAGGTTAGAGGGCTGCGGAAATGAGCTTCTAGGCGACTTAAAAAGTTACAGATTCAGCCGTAATTTCAACCCAGCGCAGATCCAACAGGCTTGTCTAGGGCTGATAGAAGAGATCAAAACCATAGTCAAAATACGAGAGTCCA
>JAKBHQ010000186.1 GCA_021836665.1 Thermoplasmata archaeon | reverse complement strand
AGATCTGCGACCTTCGACCTAGCTAGCTCATCACGGGGCCAAATTCTTCAAAAGCTCCGTGATCTTCTTCCCGGAGACGCTTCGGAGGCCGGTGTGAGGCTACTCGGCGTTTCGCTATCTAATCTCGTCGAGCCAAAATCTACTCAGCTCTACCTGGAGGATGATGCTAAGTCGGCCAGACAAGAAAAGCTAGATAGCTCGGTAGTAGCGATCAAAGAGCGTTTTGGTGAAGGTTCGCTAGTTCCAGCGGCTTTGGTCGAAAAGCAGAAGGTGAAGATCAGGTCGGCTCATGAAGCGCCATGGGGATAAGGGGCGCTTGTCGAAAGTAAGATTTCACAGCTAGCACCTCAGGTGGCAAAGTTCTGAAGCCAAATACCAAGTCGTCCTTTGACGGGTATCACCTTATTTATGACTTGCCATAGACAAGAGAGCAGCGATAATGGGTTTCACCGATAACCGTGCCGGATATTGTCATTGAAATGGACAATAGGGAGCTTGCCGACCTCGTGAATCTGCGTCGAGTGCGAGACTTCATCGATCGCGAATACGCCCAGCCGCTTAATATCTCGGCTATGGCGCGCATGGCTTTCATGTCGAGTGCACACTTTTCGCGCAGATTTAGCGCAGTCTTCGGCGAAAGTCCGTATTCATACCTGCTGACGAGGCGTATTGAGCGGGCAAAAAATCTTCTTCGTCAAGGTGAGTCGGTTACCGACGCCTGTGTCGCCGTTGGCTACCAATCTCTCGGCTCATTCAGTTCTCGCTTCAACGAGGTAGTTGGTGAATCGCCATCCCAGTATCGAGGGCGGGACCACGGCGAACTTGCATCCCTTCCTTCTTGTGTGGCCATGGTGGCTACTCGGCCGCGCCGCCGCTCGATTGTCCTCTGAGAGTGGCATCGAACTAAAAGATAGGTAGTTCGTTAGCCCATAAGGGCGTTTGCTGGTTGGAGCGAAGAGTGAGTTTTAGAAATTAGCAGGATCGAAGAAGCCCAGGATCGAGTAGCTCGCCTACGATAACCACATGGCGATAACTCTATCCTCGATGTTTATTCCGGTTCACGATCCCGATTGTGCGCTGGCCTTTTACCGGGATGCTCTCGGTCTCGAAGTGCGTTCCGATGTTGGGGCCGGTGGCTTCAGATGGGTAACCGTGGCCACCCCTGGTCACGACGTTGGCATTGTCCTTTACCAGCCTCACGGCGGTCGCTCGCAAGCCGAGGGAGACGCCTTACTCGCTTTGGTGACCCAAGGATCACTCCAGGCAGCTATCTTTCGCACCGACGACCTCGACGCTTCCTTTGAGAAGGTTCGAGCGTCTGGAGCAGAGGTCCTTCAGGAGCCAACATCACAGCCATGGGGAGTCAGGGACTGCGCATTTCGAGACCCGTCGGGAAACCTTGTCAGAATAGCGCAGGCGTAAAGATATTCGTGGCATTGCCTACGCTGGTGAAGTGGCAGTTTTTCGACGATTTTAGGGCTAAATCTAAAGTCGCTTTATGAATCCTCGTAAGATGCGCAGCCGAGCGCGCCTTCGTGGAGTGAGCCAAGCTTTGTCGGTTCTGGTCCTTGCTGTGCTTTGGAGCCGGGCGGCTGGTTGATTTCTTTGGGCGTTGGCATTTGAACTTTCCCCGCGCCATTTTGCATTTCACCTATGCGGTAGGTAAATGCCTGGGAATTGAGCGCTCTGGAGCAAAAGACGAGTGGTTGGCTCAAAACATAGAAAATTCTCTTTCTGAAGCGTGCGATCCCAGCTTTACCATGGCGCATCTTGCACAAACTGGTCGAGGTGCTTTTGATAATTTAATAGCCCCCATCGCCGCAGTTAAAAGCTGTAACATGCTAACAGATATAGTCCTGCGCGTGAGGTGACTGAGGTGTTACGTACCGAGTTGATCCAGCCCGTATCAGAGTTGCTTCTAGATCGAGCGTCGAAGTTCCCGAACAAAGTGGCCTATAAGGACCAGGTTCGCTCCGTTACCTATCATGAACTCCAGATACGCACGGCAAATCTCGCAACCCAACTTTTGCACTTGGGTATAGCTCATGGCGATCGCATTGTGATTCACCTAGACGACAGTGTCAATACGGTTGAGTCCTATTTTGGAATTACCCGGGCGGGGGCGATTGGGGTCTGTGTCGACCCCAAAGCTGCGCAGAGCGAACTCGAATATATGGTTTTGGACTCTGGCGCTAAAACCGTAATAGTCGACCGAGCTCACTACGAAAGAGCCATCTATTTGAGTGGCAGGATAGACGGTTTGAAAGTGATCCTTACCGCTTCGGATGACCTTGATGGCGAAGCTGTCAGTTTTGATCAGCTAGTTAGTTCAGCGATCGACGGGCAGAGGCATGCGATCGACACTATGGGCTTGGACGACGTCAGCTGGATTGTCTACACCTCGGGGACTACCGGGCGCCGCAAAGGGGTAATGCTGACCCAGCGCGGATGCTTGTGGGATGAAGTAGCCAGTTGGGATGCGATTGCACGCCTCGGACCGGATGACTTTGTTCTTAGTCCACTGCCCCTTTTCCATTCCTATGCACTAGTTCTTTCCGTTCTAGGAATTCTCGTCGCTGGTGCCACAGAGCAGATCGTACGGTTCTCTCCCGACCAAATCATTGAAACCTTGAGGACTCAGCCGATCACATTCTTTCCTGGAGTACCAACAATGTTTCAATACCTCCTGAATGCTCTAGGAGGTAAGAGCCTTGACGCTAAATCCTTGCGACTTTGTGTTTCAGCTGGCGCTATCATGCCCGGCGCCCTCAATGAGTCTTTCGAAAGGGCCTCTGGAGTCCTGCTGCTAGATGGTTACGGTATCACCGAGACCTCAACGATGGTAATTATGAACTGGCCCGACGGAACTAGAAAGCCGGGATCGTGTGGATATCCACTGCTTGGGTCGAGTGTTCGACTCGTCGATCCCGTTACTTTGAGAGATGTCTCAGTAGGAGAGGTCGGTGAGGTATGGGTGAGTGGTCCCCACGTCATGGTCGGCTACTACAACAAGCCCGAAGCTACCCAAGCTGTACTCACCGACGGATGGTACCACACCGGAGATCTTGCGACCCGAGATTACGACGGCTTGGTGACTATATGCGGGAGGACCAAGGAGCTGATCATTCGGGGCGGGGAGAATATCTATCCGGCGGAGGTCGAGGCAGTAATACTGATCGCACCCGGGGTCAAAGATGCGGCCGTCATAGGAGCACCCCATGCAAGTCTGGGGGAGGAGCCCGTAGCATTCGTCGTGCCGGGCGACGACTTTGACACTGAAGAACTAATGAACATTTGCCGCGCAAATCTCTCGGCGACCAAAGTTCCTGTTGCGATTTACTTCATACCCGAGATCCCACGAACCGGGTCAGGAAAGGCGATGCGCTATCTCCTGAAGGAACAGCTAGAAAATATGGGTAACAAGGTAAATAATTGAACATGGAGTTTTAGGTAATGGATGATTTTATACGCGAACCTTCGCTTTTTATTGGAGGCGAATGGGTTTCGGCTCATGGCCCAGAACTAGAAGTCGAGGATCCAGCGGAGCAGAGGGTCGTTGGAGTTGTCACCCAGGCATCTGCTTCCGACGTCAATGAGGCTATCTCGGCAGCGAAGCAGGCCTTTCCAATTTGGTCTGGAACTTCGGTTGCCGAACGAGTCGCATTTCTGCGGAGATTGCAGCTACTTCTTGACGAGCGGGCAGGATTGCTGGCAGACATTATCAATAAGGAGCAGGGGTCGCCGCCGGCGCTAGCTCGGAAACTCCATGTAGATGTGCCCATGGCCGTTCTTGGCGGGACTATCGATGCGCTTTCTCTGTATGAATTTCAATCTCAAATAGGCAATTCGATAATCTTTCGAGAGCCGGTAGGTGTTATAGCGGCGATAACTCCGTGGAATCTTCCGCTACACCAGATAATCACCAAGGTGATTCCTGCCTTAGCAGCGGGAGCGACGGTCGTGCTCAAACCCGCAAGCCTGACGCCGCTGGTCGCCTACGAACTCGCAAGAGCGATCGATGAAGCCGGACTAATTCCCGGAGCATTCAATCTCGTACCAGGCAGCGGGTCAATTGTTGGCGAAATCATGACCCACAGTCCCGATGTTGATCTGGTCTCATTCACTGGTTCCACCGCCGTTGGGCGGCAAATTGCAATGGCCTCGGCGGCGACGATTAAAAGGGTGACCCTGGAGCTCGGTGGCAAGTCGGCGAGCGTCGTGCTCGACGATGTGAGTGACCAGCTTTTGGAAAAAGCCGTAAAAGTAACGGTCGCCAACTGCAACCTAAATGCAGGGCAGACTTGTACTGCGCTGTCGAGGCTCATCGTACCCTCCTCCAAAATTGACCAAGTCGAAGAGATCGCCGCTGGAGCTGCTGCGAAATATGTACCTGGTGATAGGTTGGGGCCGCTAATCTCTGCCGAACAGCGCAAGGAAGTTTTAAGCTTTCTGGAACCCGACTCAACCGGCGGCGCCAAGGCGTTGCATTTTGAGCAAAGCACCCTA
>JAKBHQ010000326.1 GCA_021836665.1 Thermoplasmata archaeon | reverse complement strand
TGAACCGGTTGATGTCGTCAAAGCGCTGAAAGAGTCTGGGGCCGAGGTTCTAGTCTCCTATCTACCGGTCGGATCGGAGCAGGCGCAAAAGTTTTACGCCCAAGCTGCTCTTGACGCCAATGTGGCATTCGTTAATGCGATCCCGGTATTCATAGCATCAGACCCGGTCTGGGCGAAGAAATTTGCCGATGCAAACGTGCCAATAATCGGCGACGATATCAAAAGCCAGGTCGGCGCTACGATTGTCCACCGAATGCTAGCTAGGTTGTTCGAAGATAGGGGTTTGGTACTCGACCGTACCTATCAGCTAAATGTCGGCGGGAACATGGACTTCAAAAATATGCTCGAGCGTGAGCGGTTGGAATCCAAAAAGATTTCAAAGACACAGTCGGTCACCTCGCAGATTGATCACCGTATTGAAGAGTCAAACGTGCACATCGGACCCTCAGATCATGTTCCATGGTTGGAAGACCGCAAGTGGGCGTACATTCGACTGGAAGGCCGTAACTTCGGCGACGTACCACTCAATGTAGAGCTTAAGCTCGAGGTCTGGGACTCGCCAAACTCGGCTGGTGTGATAATTGATGCCCTGCGATGTGCCAAGATCGCGCTGGATCGTGGGATCGGCGGACCACTCGAGGGGCCGTCGGCCTACTTCATGAAGTCACCGGCAATCCAGCATCGTGACAACGAGGCAAAAAGGCTTGTTGAGGAGTTCGCCGGTATAGCTTCACCCGAAGAGTGATAGGCCACGGCTCGGCCGTGAGCTAGTTATATCTGATCGTTCTCTCTTTGGTGATGGGATTCGCTATTTGGATTTTGAGACCTTTTAGCGGGCCATAAATTTAACAGGACCCAAGCGCAGGCCATTAGCTAGCGCTGGGTCCTGTTTTTACTCTCCAGCAATCGACCTACCGCAGCTGGCCAGTTGTCCCAGGCTGTTTGCCTTAGGTTCAGGCTAGATAACTTCCTCTTTGAGGAGTGAACCGAAAGAACCTTGGTGGCTGTAGGCAGCCTCGCGCATTTCAAGGAGTTTTGGCATGATGAACGATTCGATACTCCTTGCGTCGGTCAGCATCCAACCGTGGGCTCCTTGGACCACCTCGGAATCGCAGCCCAAAATCTCGACCGTCTTTTTGTAAGATCTAAATCTAATTACCCGATCGTTATCCGAATGGATTACGTACGAAGGTATTTTTGCGTCCCTGACTCTATTTAGAGCCGAGGTAATATCCGCCTTCTGGGCGGCACTTGCAAGCGACATTAGCTGCTGAGAATCACTCCCTAGGGCACGAAAAACGTCTCCGGTAACCGACGAGACAGTGCCAAGGATATCTCGCGTCATCATCAAATCTGATGGGAAGGATAGCGCCCAGTCGAGGGTTGTTCGCGCCTTCTCCCTGTCGTCTGAAGGACCGATGGAATTGATCAGGATCATCCCGTAGAAGCGTTCGGGGCAGATTGCAGCCGTCTCCGCTGCTACTCCTCCCCCCATCGAGTGACCGACAGCGAAGAGGGGTTCCTCAATGTCGACGGCGTCGGTAAATCTCGCGGCAATGACGCCGATCGTCTTGAGGGTGACCTCAAGTTCAGCCTTGCCAACGACTTTTGCCAGATCGGGGATGTGTGGAGAAACTACCCGAAACCCTGCTCGCCTGAATCGGCTGATCAGCTTCGGATAGGCCCGATATGTTAGCCCTATGCCGCACAGAAGCAGAACCGTGCCACTTCCTTGAGGGGAATCGCCGTAGTTGACGTCTAATCCACCAATCTTGACCGATCGCGGGTCTAGCTCTCCTGCCGCTCTAGTCACTTTCTAGCTTCAATTCCTGTCAGGACCTTCTCCATCTCTACCCCGCTAAGCCAATTTAGAGGCTGCGAACCCCTTTTCGAACTAAAAGTTAAACTGAGCATTACAGCACCGATGTCGATCCAGCACCTTGCGCCATTAAGATGTTCTGCCAATAGGCTTTGACAACAGGTTGTGCACAAAACTTTTGCATAGACTCAGCATCGACTCAGATTGCCCAGATGTTAATGGTCTAGGTAAGATTTTTTTCAAATAGTCCATAAAACTTAGGAAGGTTGGGTAACTTGAGTTCGACGCAGGCCAAGTCCTCTCAAAGGCGCCCATCGGGAGCCAATCGGAAGTCACCCGCAAAAGGGTCACGGTCGCACGGTGGAATGATAGTGGCCGGAGTAGTCGTACTTCTAGTAGTAATCGTCGGGGCCTTTATGCTTTTGGGAACTAGTTCTAGCACTTCCTCTTCGAAAAGTTCTTCATCACAGTCCAATCCTGCTCCTGCAAGCCTGATTCAAGCGGTAGCCAGCGTTCCTCAATCGGTGATAAATCAGATCGGATACGACTCGAAAATCATAAAGCCGGCTAACGCTGTCAACGGGGTATCTCCCTTGGTGTCTAATGGGAAGCCAGAGTTACTTTACATAGGGGCTGAATACTGTCCTTACTGTGCCGCTATGCGTTGGCCGCTCGTAGAGGCACTGTCGAAATTTGGAACCTTTACCCAACTGAACCTCACCCACTCGTCTAGCTCTGACGTCTATCCAAACACCAACACCTTCTCGTTCTATGGATCGAAATATCAAAGCAAGTACATCGATTTTCAGTCGGTCGAAACGACGACAAACCAATTGGTAAATGGCAACTATCCGACGCTGCAAACCCCGGACAAGTCCCAACAGGCGGCTTTGAACGCGCTGTCCTCGGCTACTAGCGGGTCAAGCGCTCAGAGCATACCATTTATCGATTTTGGCAATAAATACTGGATCGCCGGCGCATCATACTCTCCACAGGTTCTAAGCGGATTAACTTGGGATTCGATCGCCGGTTCTTTGTCGAATCCGAACACACTTCCGGCCCTTGGGATTGACCAGACCGCATCTATGATTACCGCAACCATCTGTAAAATGACAAACAATCAGCCGTCAAACGTCTGTACGACGCCACTTATAAAAAAGATCGAAGCTACCTTAGGAAGCTGAGTTGCTGACCGATAAGAATGTCGAATTGAATAGGCCGGTATGGATAAGGGCGACGAGCCTCATTCTCTCCGTTTTCGGGCTCGGGGTCTCGATCTACCTTACGATTGCTCACTACACAACGAGTGTGGTCCTGGCGTGCCCCGAGAATAGTACGATCAATTGCCAAAAGGTGACTACCTCGGCCGAGTCTCAGATACTTGGAGTGCCGGTTGCCGTCTTGGGACTTATTTTTTACGTTGCGATGGTGACGATATGCCTCCCACAAGCGTGGAAGGTCGCGAAGCTAGAGCCAATTCGGCTAGCGATGAGCGGGGTTGGAGTTCTATTCGTCCTCTGGCTCGTCTATTCAGAATTAGTGCTGATTAAAGCGATTTGCCTATGGTGTACTTCGGTACACATAGTCACAATTGGGATTTTCTTGTGCCTTCTCTATGGGTTTCTGACCTACCCTCGGCCAACCGAATAGAACCCAACTATCCTAGTTGACGACCGAACTCTCCTCGAGTCCGAAGTTTGAGCTGGTCCCATCCAAGGACAGGCCGCGCCTCTCGACCTCGTTGAGTCCTCCCCAGATGCCGGTAGCTTCGTTTGATGCCAGGGCTTCACTGAGACAGTCAGTCTTTACCTGACACCTCCCGCAGATCCACTTGGCCCGCTCTTCACGGGACCTTCGGTCGGAGCGCTTTTCGCCCTTCTGTGGAGGATAAAACAGGGACCCAAATGAACCCCTGCAGGCTGCGTTCTCGCGCCACACCCCCGCCCCGATCCTCTGACCCATTTGCCCTCCCCAGATCAAATGCGCAACGAACTTGTCGGAAGGAGCAACCCCCGACTCTAGTTCGCCATAATAGGGCCTTGGTTCTAGAATAATCAAGCTGGAGTGTCACTTTGTGATAAATCAAACAGTACTTGGGTTATTGGAAGGTTGCCCGATTGTCCAATTAGGAATAGAAAAGCTTCGATTATAAACGTTGTTGATGTCTATGTCATGGCGTTAATTGCTGACACAGGCTCGAACCATCGGCCAGCATCGCACGAATGACGCACGTGAGATCCTCAAGCGAGCGTGATGTGCGAAATGAGCGAAAATCGAGTGGAGTTTTTCTAGACCATCTCTTGTTACAAAAGGATTTACAGGGGCGAGTCACCTGCTGTTCCCTTTCGGTAGCCGCTAGGGCGAAATATACCTCTAGAGATCTGTCTGTTAGCCTTGTAGCGATTAATAAGGGTGTCCAGCGGTGCTGGGTTTAGGAAATCAATCAGGTTGCCCATCTGTGCCTGTGACCGTCGTGGAAGTTTGCAGTCCCAGATCCGCTTCGGCACGAACTCCTGGGTTGTGACTCAATGAGGGGTTGATCCAGAAAAGGATTGTTGATCGCCACTAACAGCCCTCCTCAGTGCCCATGGAGGAGTTGGGCCCCCAGATAGCGGCTATTTGTCTTGTGTAACAATGGCTAGTGGTGTGGAGAGAAATACTTTGTTCGAGCTCGCCGACATTTGTGAGTCGAT
>JAKBHQ010000320.1 GCA_021836665.1 Thermoplasmata archaeon | reverse complement strand
CTCGTGACCTCATACCTCATAGCATACCTCCAAACTGGTAGCGCCCCACTACCAGATTCTCTCATATGACAGGCTATAGGGTGGTGGATCTGACGAGATTCACATCGAGTGATAGATACGATCAGCTATCTGACCAGGGAGGGAGAATGAAGGGGGGCTCCCTCTAGTGGAGCCACACCCGGTTGGGGCGGTCATTGACACAAATCTACCCCCTGAACATTTGTTGTTTATTAGGACCTTGCGTACTCTCGAATACCTGTATAGACTGAATAGTCAGTCAGCCACCCACACTTGGCTTAGGGTGAGAAGGAAGGGAGACTTGTTTCAATGGTTAGAAGGTCCACAAAGATAGTGGTGAGTCAGGAGCTTGATACTGAGATTGCGGGCCAAGAAAGACTCTTTCTCACACATCAGGCGCGTTCGCGTGAGCTCTACCAGCGCGCCTTATACTCATTGGCTGGCGGTGTGACTAGCAGCTGGCAGATAACCAGACCTCAGCCGATTTTCATCGAAGAAGGACATGGTTCCAAAATCATCGATGTGGATGGCAACGAATATGTCGACCTCCACGGTGGGTACGGAGCGGGCGTAGCCGGTCACGCTCATCCAGCGATAGTGACCGCAGTGCAACGCCAAGTGACTGCTGGAACCCACTTCGCACAACCAAGTGAAGACGCGATTATCGTGGCCGAGAATCTCGCCGAACGTTTTGGCCTCCCACTTTGGAGGTTTACAAACTCCGGGACAGAGGCAACAATGGATGCAGTGCACCTTATGAGGGCAGCGACGGGGCGTGAGCTAATCATAAAAATAGAAGGTTGTTATCACGGTCATCACGATTCGGTTCAGGTCTCCGTAGCGCCGGACGAGGCCGATGTCGGTGCGATCGATGATCCAACACCGGTACCGGCAAGTGCGGGTATTCCGAGTGCCATTACCGACTTAACTCTTGTTGCCACCTTTAATAGTCTCGGTTCGATCGAGGCTATTCTGGAAAGGCATCAAGGTAAGGTAGCCGGTTTGATTATAGAGCCCATAATGATGAATGCGGGCATCATCAAACCAGAGCCTGGGTACCTCAAAGGACTCAAAGAATTACTTGCTCGCCACGGAAGCCTTCTCGTATTTGATGAGGTTAAGAGCGGCCTTGCCGCTGGCCCAGGTGGTGCGGTGCGTTTGTACGGTGTTCGTCCCGACCTGGTCTGTTTAGCCAAGGCAATCGGGGGTGGTCTAATCGTCGGTGCCGTAGGTGGCAGTTCAGAGATAATGGGACGCGTGGTAGACGGTACTTATGAAATGGTTGGTACATTCAACGGGAATCCACTTTCGATGGCTGCGTCGCGAGCGATGCTCGAGGAGGTCGCAATACCTGAATCATATTCCTGGTTGGAGGCTTTACAGAGCAGGGCGGTCCGAGAGATCTCCGATATTATTGCAAAACACGCACTACCTGCACACGTCGTGTCAATTGGCGCAAAAGGATGTGTGAGTTTCTCTCCTAATCCAGTCCGCGACTACCGGGACTTCTTAAAAATTGACGATCGCTTCAATCACCTGCATTGGCTTACCCAGCTAAACGGCGGAGTCTTCTTACCGCCGTGGGGTAAGACCGAGCAATGGACTATCTCAGTACAGCATACTGACGATGATATAAGTCTATTTGTGGATAATTTCTCCTGTTTTGCTACCACAGTAGCTAGAATTTTGCAGCACGAGCCTTAGCAGTTATCGGGAGTTCCCGGTGTCTGTGAGGATCTGAGTACGGCAAAGCAAAGTCGCGTGTACCCTTATCTATTTCGGCCATCCATCTGCGCCGCATGCAGTCTGACAATTGTGATGTCCCTGGTCCGAAATTCCGATCATAACTATCGGACCCAGCTATTTCTGCAGAGAGGCGAAGACCTTGTCGGCGCTCTTGGTCCAGATGAAAAGCTGTGAAGCAGGGCGCTGGCGCGGTTGCAGCAACCTTCAGGCTGGGTCTCGACCAGGCCCATAGGTGGCATTCCTGCACACCGGCCCGAAACCCGCAGATGGCCTGTAAGGGACCTACCCCGTTTCCAGCACCCCCTTCCGAAACCGTGCATCAGGTTCTCCCTCACACGGCTTTCCCCCAAGTAGTCGACCAGGCGCATTCTGCCTTTGCCACAGGCGTTGGCAACTGGCCCAAGCATTGCTTGCAGTACATAGACAAACACCGCCAAAGCGGGTGAGTAACCAGCCATCTAGGCAATCTCACTGCCATCACTGTTTGTTCTGCACACTTGGCTAGAGGCCCTTCACCGCACCAGGTTATGTTGTCCTGGTGATCATTGCTAATATGACCTCCTCCGACTTCCGCTCGACATTCCGTCATTTCAGTAGGGTGGCGGGATCGGTTCTGTGTGAGCACACTTAGGATCGACGCAAGAATAACTTCCAGGTACTGAGTGCATGTCTATCATCATTATCGAAACGGTGAGAGTGATGTTGAACGCCGCAAGCGATTGAAACTCCAGTATACCAGGGAGTTTCTCGCAGTTAATGTTGGAATGGTTGTTGACAGGTATGGGTAAGTTATGATAGAGTTCAGCAATGCGAAGCGGAACTCTATCAGAATGAGGCCAGAGCGGTACCACGCCGACGACCTGAGACGCCTTTTGCAACAACGCAAGATCGCCACCATGGACGAGTTAAAGGAGGCTCTCGGGTCAGCTGCCGATGTCACGGTGTTCCGTAAACTGGCTGGACTCGGATACCACACGAGTTATTCGCACCGGGGGCGCTACTACACCCTGGACGAGCTCGCTCACTTCGACACACTTGGACTGTGGTCATTCCGTCAGGTCTTCTTTAGCCGTTTCGGCACGCTCGTCGCTACACTCGAAGAGCTCGTTAGAGCCGCAGAGGCCGGCTATGACGTCACAGAGGCCGAGGCTGTAGTGCAGGTGGGGACCAAGGACGCTCTGGTATTGTTGGTACGCGAGGGGCGCCTCACACGGGAGAAGGTCGCCGGGCGATTTATCTACCTATCCACAGATGTCCCTACACGTAGGGCCCAGCTTAAGGCCCGGGCCGTCTATGACGCTAAGGCGGGGGCCCTTGGACTCGGTGCAGGCTTACGTGTCGTGCCAGACGAGCTCAAAGCTGCGATCGTAGCGTTTTCTAGCCTCTTGGACGAACAACAGCGGCGCCTTTACGCTGGCCTCGAGGCTATGAAGGTCGGACATGGTGGAGACACCCAGGTGGCAGAACTCCTGGGCATCGACCCAGGTACCGTAGCTCGGGGTCGCCAAGAGCTGCTTTCTGGTGACATCTCTGCGGGGCGGGTACGACGGGCCGGTGGAGGGCGGCCTTCGGCAAAAAAAGCATCCCCGAGATAATCGAGGCGATCCACACTTTGATGAAACATGACACCGCTGGCGACCCAGTGAGTGGCATCTTGTGGACTAGGCGTACCACCGAGAAGGTCGCAGATGAACTCGCCTCTGGTGGCATCGAGGTCTGCCCCAACACCGTCGCTAAGCTTTTGAAGGAACTCGGCTACAGACTCAAAGTGAATGCGAAGAAGCTCAACCGCCAAAAGGACCCTGGACGCGATGTCCAGTTCGCCTACATCGCAGCCATGCGCGAGGACTTTAGCCAAGCTGGACTGCCAGTTGTGAGCATAGATGCCAAGCACCGCGAACTGGTTGGTGAGTTCAAGAACGCCGGGACTACCTGGGTAAGAGAACCCGACCACGACTTTCTCTCTGACGCCACAGGCGTAGCACTGCCCTACGGTGTCTACGATATCGGCGCCAATGAGGCCTGCGTCTCGGTTGGCACAACCCACGACACCCCTGACTTCGCTGTCGACAACCTGGCCAGGTGGTGGGCCTGCCACGGTCGCCATCGCTATCCGGAGGCCACCGAGCTGCTCGTCTTGGCCGACTCCGGTGGCAGTAACGGTGCACGGTGTAGAGCCTGGAAATACGGCCTTCAACACCGCATCTGCGACCGCTATAGCCTCACCGTCACTGTTTGCCACTATCCGAGCGGCGCCTCGAAGTGGAACCCCATTGAACATAGGGCATTCAGTGAGATCCAAAAGAACTGGGCGGGCAGGCCGCTAACCGACTACGAGACCGTCCTTAACTACATCAGCACCACCCGAACCAAGAGCGGGCTTCGGGTCGACGCCCATCTTGTCCAGCTCAACTACCCAACAGGTGTCAAAGTCAGCGACAAGGAGATGAAGGATCTTTCGCTCCGTCCTCACGACACCCAGCCCAACCGCAACTACACCATTAGCCCTAGGTGACCGGATCCCCAAAAACGGGAAGTTGTTTTTGCGTCGACCCTTAGGTTAGCCTCGATGGTCGAGGTTAGGTCACTGGGCCTGGTATGACTCAATTTCCCTGTCACTGATGATCCGGGAGGTGTTGTCGCCAGGCCCAGAGACGCTTGGTAAACATTCGGTAAACCCGTAGCGCGTAGTCCACGCTGGACGTAAACACGACTGGACACGGAGCGTTCGATGGTGTTAACTGGTACTCGTGGACAGTTTGC
>JAKBHQ010000163.1 GCA_021836665.1 Thermoplasmata archaeon | reverse complement strand
GGCCGCGCCAACTTGATCGAGAACTTATGGGACGATGAGTTCATGGACGGTTACTTGGCTATGTCTCGGTGGACTGGAGAGCATGTTCCATTTCCGGGCAAAGCTTTTCTGCAGATAGTTGACTTGCTCATCAGGAGGAACTGTCTAGCGGTTGGGAAGTGCGAACTCGGAGGAGAGGTTGTTTCTCTCTCTTCGATCAAATGTTCATTACTCAATGTAATAGCGGAGAAAGACCACATTGTGCCGATCGAATGTGCTTCTCCCGTGACCACGCTGGTTGGATCTCAAGACGCAGTTGAACTCAGGCTCTCAGCCGGTCATGCCGGCCTGATCGTCGGCAGACAAGCAGCGGATGTGACTATGCCCAAGATAGCGGATTGGATTGAGGCCAGGAGCGCGCTTCTGGACGGAGATATTGTGAGTCGAGTTGGGAGGACCGATGAGCGAACAGAATTGGTTTGAGATTCGTAAGATTGAGGGGACGGATGCGCCGCAGCTAGCCCGCTTTTTTCAGGGAATTGCAGAAACTGACCGGAACTTTTTCAAAGAGGATGTCCTTGACTCTCACCTAATCTCTTCTTGGACAACCGACGACGTCAATCATCGGCTGGTTGCAACAATCCAGGGCAACGACATCGTGGGATATGCCGCCACATTGGCGATGGGAGGCTGGGAGAGCCACGTGGGTGAACTTCGCCTTGTTGTAGCCCCGGAGCAAAGAGGCAAGGGGCTAGGTGGAACCCTTGCCAAGGCCGCCGTTGAGGCTGGCGTCAAAAAGGGCTTGAAGAAGGTGTTCGTCGAAGTTTTAGCGCCACAGACGCCGGTAAAGAGGGTCTTTGAATCGATGGGGTTTGTTCCAGAAGCACTCTTTAGGAATCAGGTCTTAGATCGCAGTGGTACTTTTCAGGATCTCATTGTACTCTCCTATTTCGCTGACTAGAAGATGTCGAGCTCGGTCACAAATGGGTTTGTAACTAACTAGTCTGTATCGTTGGCCCCTGTAGCTCAGCGGATAGAGCAGTTGCCTTCTAAGCAATTGGTCGTAGGTTCGATTCCTACCGGGGGCGCGAATATCGAGAAGCAGATGTCATTTAACTAACGCTAGCCCGCACTGTGCAAGCCACTCTGCTTCGGTGGTCGCATTCAAGAGCTTTAGTGTTGTTCGGCCCGGCCGTATTTGGAGCAAAACTTCGATTAGGAAAGTTGGGCTTACCCAAAGTTCATTCACTTGAGCTCAAATATCGGTAACTAACAAAGGGCATTTACGGAAATGCTTGCGCTATGCGGGGTGGAAAAATTTTCAACCGCGAGCGATGAGATTAACGTCTATACCAAGGAGCTTGACTGTTGTCCGCCATGCCTCGGGTATAGAGCGAACTGACCTTTTATCGTGGTCTCGCCGGTTGGAGTGTAGCTGAGAAGGTAGTCGTAATACCTGTTACCAGGGAACAGGAGAGTTCCTCTAACGGCTCGAGCCGTGAAAAGCTTTACCGGCCCAACCCCATTGAGCTTGATTTGGCTTATCTGCGCCAGGGTGTTGGAACCATGGAGTGCTAGAGATCCGTCGGGTTGTGGCACTCCCCAAGCAAATATGTGAACTTTGCCGCCTCGACCATTGTCAAGTGATCCGAAGAAGCGGACCCTGACGATTTGGTGAAAGTTTGGTTTAGAGACGAATTCTACGCCTTTGAAGGACAGATAGTAGGAGGAGAGTCCAGCCGCTTGCGATGCAGAGATATTGCTCACTTGGCGATTAATCGTTGGCAAATTTTGTTGCGAGCTTATTTTCGCTAGCGCCTCGGGCTGTGTCCCGCCTAAAGCAAACGAGGTATTAGAGGAAAGTGCCGAGCTGCTTAGTCCGAGGAGACCTAGGGATGCTAAAAAGATACCTGTTCTCGCCCAAGGCGTCTTCACTGCAAGAATCTGGGACAAGTGGGAAACGGCGGATGCTACTGAGACGATGAGGGGCACCGCGAATAGTGCCAATAGGAGAGCGGAAGAAGGTGCGTCCTGGAGAGTAACCATTGCGAATAGGGACAAAAAGGCCGACGAAACGCTACCTGCTAAATTTACCACCCAGACCGATTTGGTTCTACTGAATCCGACCGAACGATCAATCCACACGACCAATTTGTCAGCAGAGGGTAGAGCGGCCAGTGCTACAAGCGATATCAGCACTGCCCTTTTAGAGAGAGACATCGACGCCGAGGTCTGAACTTTGAGAAATATGAAAGTGCAAGAAGCTCCCACTAAGTAGCTTAAGACACTGAAGATATTCAGCACTTTGCTTCGTCGAGATATTGACGCAAATATCGATTTAAGTTCGATGAAGGGCACAAAAGAAGCGGCGAAGGCCAAAAAGGACGAGCCTAGCGCTAGTAGCAGATAGTCTCGGGCTGAAGCTGCAAGCACGGTTCACTCCTTTCAGTTGATCCAATCCATACTCCGCCGAGAGTGCGACACCGTTCGGCTATACATCTATCTATAGCTGAACCAAGATGTGTGAGACCTGGGAAATGTCAATAAATAGACTTGCTTTCTGGAAAAGTTCAATGCAAGTCGAGCATCGCGGGCGCAATGGTTCGTTTAGCTATGGACGGGGCCACCTGCGAGCGCTATGTACAGTTAATTGGTCGATACCGAACGTGAATAGGGAGAAGAGCTTGTCGAGTGCTTTGGACGGCCATACCTACAGCGTGGGTGGATTCTCGAGATTAGTCAAGGGAGCTTTGGAGACTGGAATTGGTCAGGTTTGGATTAGGGGGACGATCCAGAAGATTTCAGTAGTTGGAGGTCATCGGTACATAGAACTGGTGGAACGGTCCGAGGCACGAGGTGAGATTGTTGCTCAGCTCAATGTTGCCATCTTTTCTGGAAGCTACGCAAAGATAGCCAGAGAGATGGTCGCCAAGGGCTTGTCTCAACTATCGAGTGATCTTGAAGTGCGTCTCCTTGGTCGGGCGGACTTTTATCAAAAGCGAGGAACTCTTAGCTTCATAGTGGAGGCGCTGGACGTCGATTCACTAGTTGAAAAGAGGTTCTTGGAGCGAGAGAAGCTAAGGGCAAAACTTATCGCCGAAGGGATATTTTTAAAAAATAGGTCATTGAGGCCATCGTCGGTGATAGAAAAGATTGCCATCGTCACGTCTTCGGCAGGTGTAGTAAAAGAAGATTTTCTAAGGCAGCTCAGTGGCAGTGGTTTCCGTTTCCAGATCCAACTGTTCGACGTTCGTACCACAGGCGATTCATCGGCAAACTCCTTGGCGAGGGGAATTTCGGCTGCGGCTAGAGGCGAATTTGATTTAATTGTTCTACTTAGAGGGGGAGGTTCGTCATCGGAACTTGCTCTGTTCGATAATGAACAGGTAGTTCGCGAGGTTGTCAAGTCGAGTATTCCGCTTTGGTGTGGGATAGGCCACTCGACTGACCGACCCCTGGTCACGGAGGTTGCAAATGAAACCTTGGATGTTCCGTTGGACGTGGGCAGGGCGGTGGTCGGTTGGAATAACGCCTTTCTCAATGGGTTGCGGCTTTCGCTCGATCGCATTGCTACCTTGGCGACAGCAACGATACAAAACCGCAGTGCGCATTTGACAACGACGTCGAGGATGCTGGAGCGAAGTTCAAAAGAATTTCTCTTCAGAGAAAAAAGCGCCTTGCTGCGCGACGACATGTTTAGATCTCTACTTAATAGAACTATTTCTCGTTTTGACAACGACATCGCTTTTGCATCTGGAGATTTGATATCTGCCAGTCGGGGGATAATTCACAGCAACAAGCTGGAGTTGCAGCAAAGCGCGATGAAAGTGATCGCTAGTTTTAACTTGGTCACTCGAACCAAGCGAATTGATTTAGCGGGCCGGGCCGCTTTTGGTGGGCGAGTCAGGGAGAGAGTTAAGCGACTGGATCTTGAGCTTGAATTGGCGCAAGCGAGGCTTGGGGCACTTGACCCGACGGAGGTGCTGCAAAAGGGGTTTGTCTTGATTGAGGATTTATCTACCAAGCAGAGGATAAGATCTGCCGGCGAGCTCCGGACAGGCGATGGCATCAGAGCTCATTTTTCGGACGGTAGCGTTGTGGGACGAGTCGAGGAAGTGAAAAGTGACTGAATTGGTGTCTGAGAATGGCCAAGGCGAGATTGATGAGCTTAGTTACGATGAAGCAAAGAGCGAGTTGGATCTGATTGTTGCCCGGCTTGAAGTTGCTGACGTAGGCATAGACGAACTTAAGGCTTTAGTCGAAAGGGCGCGATTTCTAGTTGCCACCTGCAAGAAAAAGATTAGGAGTGTCGAGGAAGAAATTACGGTATTGCTGGCTGATGTTGAGGACTGAGATTTGAGAGCTGGTTGTTCATCTAAGTTTGTAGGTTAGGCGCAATGAGGGCATTAAATTCACTAGTCTGTTTGAGGTCCTGAAGATTATGCGGATTGCCCCCGTAGCTCAGGGGATAGAGCATCGGTTTCCTAAACCGTGTGCGCAGGTTCGAATCCTGCCGGGGGCACCGACAAGTTTGCCGAGCGAACGCGTGCGG
>JAKBHQ010000118.1 GCA_021836665.1 Thermoplasmata archaeon | reverse complement strand
CGATGATGACTGAGAAGGGTACCTTCATCATCAACGGAACCGAGAGGGTTGTCGTTTCGCAGCTGGTTCGGTCTCCTGGAGTACTGTTCCAAGCGGGCAGGGACGGCAAGACGGTTTTGACTGCGACTATCCATCCCTACCGAGGCGAGTGGATCGAGTTTGACGTCGAGAGGAAGCCTGGAAGGGACATCAACGTAGGCGCCAGGGTCGCGAGGAAGAGGCGGCTAAGTCTCTTCACCGTGGTGCGGGCGCTCGGTTACGACCAGGTAGATGTTATAGATCGACTTGTGAACCACTTCGACTACCTCGGGGCTCAGTGGGAAAAAGAGCGTGCTGATGGTCTCACTCAAGATGGAGCGTTGGTCGAAATATTTCGCAAGGCGCGCCCCGGCGAGCCTCCAACCCTCGATGCGGCGAGAAACTACTTTGAAAACGCCTTTTTTTCCTCGAAGCGTTACGATCTCACCAAGGTTGGCCGGTATAAGTTGGCTCGTAAACTGGGCCCAGAGATCACCAAGATGTCCGAGATCCTAGGCATTGATCTTGAGCATCCCGGTGATCGCGAGACCGTACTTCACCGAAATGAGATTCTCACTACGGCGACTTACATGCTGCATTTAGCTGATAATGCGCCTGGATATCGGATGGACGATCAAGACCATTTCGCGAACAGAAGGGTCCGGAGCGTCGGCGAGTTGATCCAAAACCAGTTGAGGCTAGGACTTTCTAGGCTTGAGAGACTGGTTCGGGAGCGGATGACGACACAGGATGTCGAGGCAATTACTCCTCAGACGTTAATCAATATCCGGCCAGTGGTAGCGGCGATCCGTGAGTTCTTTGGTACTTCACAGCTTTCGCAGTTCATGGACCAGAACAATCCTTTGTCGGGCTTGGCCAATAAGCGTAGGCTTTCGGCGCTAGGACCGGGCGGCCTTTCCAGGGAGCGCGCCGGGTTCGAAGTGCGAGACGTTCACACTTCGCACTACGGAAGAATGTGTCCAATCGAGACTCCAGAAGGGCCGAACATTGGTCTGATTGGCGCCTTGGCTACCTACGCAAAGGTGAATGATTTTGGCTTCATCGAGACACCATATCGGAAGGTAGTCGGGGGGAAAGTTACCGATGAGATCGTCTACCTCGCCGCCGATGAGGAAGAAGAGTACGTCATTGCTCAGGCAAACGCCAAGATCGGTCCAGATGGTAGCTTCACCGAGGATCGCGTACTAGCACGTAGGTCTCCGCTAGGAGCCGGCGTCAGGGTCGAGGGAAATACCACGACTTACGGACTCACCTCTGAAGTTGACTTTGTACCGCCGTCGGAAATTGACATGATGGACGTGTCTCCTAAGCAGATCGTCTCGGTGTCTACAGCACTTATTCCCTTCGTAGAACATGACGACGCCAACAGGGCTCTGATGGGCGCGAACATGCAGAAGCAGGCGGTTCCTCTCGTGGTGCCCGAGGCTCCATATATTGGAACCGGAGTAGAGGCGAGAGCGGCAAGGGACGCAGGAGACGTGCTTCTGGCCGAAGGGTCCGGGGTTGTCTCCGATGTTTCTGGTGAAGTCATTACGGTCGAATATGATCCAGGCCAGACCAATAGGCTGGGAGTGCCGCTGGGGCGCAAGCTGCACCGGCTCCTAAAGTTTCGCCGCTCCAACCAGAACACCTGCATGAACCAGAAGATTTTGGTTGAAGTGGGTCAAAGGGTAGAGAAGGGCGATGTCCTTGCTGATGGTCCTTCTACCCATAACGGCGAGCTCGCCCTTGGCAAGAACCTGCTAGTCGCCTTCATGCCTTGGGAAGGATATAACTACGAGGACGCAATAATCCTTTCAGAGCGGTTGGTCAAAGACGACGTTCTCACCTCAATTCACATTGAGGAGTACGAGATCGACGCTAGGGATACCAAGCTTGGCGCCGAGGAGATTACTAGGGATATCCCGAATCTATCCGACGAGGTTACTGCGGACCTAGATGAGCGTGGAATCATCCGGATTGGAGCCGAAGTTGGCCCCGGAGATATTCTGGTGGGGAAGGTTACTCCTAAGGGTGAAACAGAGCTGACTCCGGAAGAGCGGCTCTTGAGGGCGATATTTGGTGAGAAGTCTCGTGAGGTGCGAGACACATCGCTCAAAGTTCCTCACGGGGAGTCAGGCAAAGTTATCGACGTCCGGGTATCTACTCGGGATGACACATCTGAGCTCCCACCTGGTGTAAATCAGCTGGTAAGAGTGTATGTTGCCCAGAGGCGTAAGATCACCGAAGGCGATAAGTTGGCTGGTAGGCACGGAAACAAGGGTGTAATTTCCAAGATTCTTCCGATCGAGGACATGCCCTATTTTGCTAATGGCATGCCAGTTGATATCATCCTAAGTCCGTTGGGCGTTCCGAGCCGAATGAACGTCGGCCAGGTGCTGGAGAGCCACCTCGGTTACGCCGCAAGATGGGGTTGGTCCGGTAATGAGCTAGCCAAACCACCGATCAGCGGAACGGAGACTAAAACCCGTCCGAGGACCGAACCTTCCACATGGATTGCTACGCCAGTTTTTGACGGTGCCCACTGGGACGAAGAGGATAAAGCTGGGATAAAGCCGACAATTCAGCAGATATTCGAGGATTTGAACCCGGAGTCGGACGAAAGCGGCAGGCTGATCGGAATCGACGGCAAGGCGGAACTGTACAACGGTCGAACCGGTGAGAGGTATGACAACAGGATTTCGGTCGGGTATGTCTACATCCTGAAGCTTGCTCACCTAGTCGACGACAAGATCCATGCGCGTTCAACCGGACCATACTCGATGATCACTCAGCAGCCTTTGGGCGGCAAGGCGCAGTTCGGTGGACAGCGCTTTGGAGAAATGGAAGTGTGGGCTCTAGAAGCATACGGAGCCGCATATGCACTTCAAGAACTTCTGACGATCAAGTCCGACGATGTCTTGGGACGCGTCAAGGTCTACGAATCGATCGTCAAGGGTGAAAATATCCCGGAGCCAGGTATCCCCGAAAGCTTCAAGGTTTTGATCAAAGAGATGCAGTCTCTGTGTCTGAATGTGGAGGTTATCTCCTCTTCGGGCGAAGAGATACAGATGAAAGAGCTAGATGAGTCGGCTTATCGAACTGCGGAAGAGTTGGGGATTGATCTATCTCGTCCTGAACGCGGATCCGACTTGGATGACCAGCTCCGTGGAAATGAGAGGGGTCTATAGGTGCTAGATGTAAATAACTTTGACCAGCTTCGGATCGGTCTAGCAACGACCGATCACATAAGGAACTGGTCGCATGGCGAGGTTAAAAAGCCCGAGACCATCAACTACAGGACGCTTCGACCGGAAAAAGACGGGTTGTTCTGCGAGAAGATCTTCGGACCGACGCGCGATTGGGAATGCTACTGCGGCAAGTACAAGAGGGTTCGCTTCAAGGGAATTGTCTGTGAGCGCTGTGGAGTAGAGGTGACCCGCTCCAAGGTTCGCCGTGAGCGGATGGGCCACATCGAGTTAGCGGCTCCCGTCGTACACATCTGGTACCTGAGAGGTACAAGGAGCTGGCTTGCCTACCTGCTCATGGGGACGACTCCGAAGGAGGAGTTGAAGGCCAAGCAGCTAGAGAAGGTCATCTATTTTGCCGCCAACTTGGTCACCTGGGTCGATGAGGATCGTCGGCATCTTGAGCTCGCCAACTTGGAAGCTGAGCTACACGAGGAGCTGAAAGAGACAGAGGACGCCAGGGCTATCGACATCGAGCGTAGGCTCCAGGCGTTAGAGCAAGAGATTGCAGAGCTTGAGGTGCAAGGCGCCAAGGACTCTGAGGTTCGAGCTCGGCAGCGCACCGGAGAGAAGGAGATTTCGATAGCGCGTGAGCGCTTCGATCACGAGATCGAGCTTGCTAAGCGAGCCTTTGACGAGTTCCGGGATCTTCACCCCCGCCAGATTATCGAAGACGAGATCCTCTGGAGAGAGATCTCCGATCGCTACGGTGAGTATTTCGAGGGCGGAATGGGTGCCGAGGCGATCCACAAGCTAATCGGCAGACTCGACCTTGACGAGGAGGAGCGCAAGCTCCGAGAGTTGATCGAGCCGCTCGCACCTTCGAAGATCAATGAGCAGACCCGTAAATCACTGCCAAATCAAAGGCGACAAAAGGCGATCAAGAGGCTTCGTATTGTCTCCGCCTTTAATCAAAGAGACGAAGCGGGTAGACGAGTTAATGACCCGAGGGCGATGATCCTTGAACTTGTTCCTGTCATCCCGCCGGATCTTCGGCCAATGGTTCAGCTTGACGGCGGACGGTTTGCTACCTCTGACCTAAATGACCTCTACCGAAGGGTTATCAACCGCAATAACCGCCTCAAGAGGCTGCTAGATCTCGGCGCACCAGAGATTATCGTCAACAACGAGAAGAGGATGCTGCAAGAGGCTGTTGACGCACTTTTCGATAACGGCAGAAGGGGCCGACCCGTTACCGGTCCAGGCAACAGGCCGCTCAAGAGCCTTTCGGATATGTTGAAGGGCAAGCAAGGCCGATTTCGCCAGA
>JAKBHQ010000054.1 GCA_021836665.1 Thermoplasmata archaeon | reverse complement strand
CGCGTAATCGATCCCGACCCCTAAGCCGATCATGACGGCAAGGGTCGGGGAGACGGTTCCAAAGGTTACTACTGCCGCTACTAATCCAAGGAGGCTCAATCCGATTATTACCGAGAGGAAGGCGGTTAGCAATGGAAGGATCGACCCGGCTATAGTGCCGAAACTTATCAGCAATACCACAAGTGCGACGCCAAATCCGATCGCCTCAGACCCAATGTCCTTCGTCGTGGGGCGGGTTAGCTGGTCTAGTCCGCCACCATATTCGACCTCCAATCCAGCCTTCTTCATCGGTTGGGTCGCGGTATAAAGCGAATTTAGATACCCAGTGCCGAGGGACTTAGGTACCACCGAGAAGTTAATGTTGAAATAAGCGGTCGTCTGATTCTCGGACATAGTTGGAGAGTTAGCCGCCAGTGGGTTTGAGACTGAAAGTACGTCCGGCAGGCTCGCAAGGTTTGAATACGACTGCAAAACAGCGGCACTCTGCTGTGGGATGGTGCCTTTGTATGCGTGGATGACGACTAGTCCGCCGTATCCGGAGGCGGCCTTGTCACTCTTTGAGAGCAGGGATAGTCCTTGGTAGGACTGAGTTCCTTTGAGGTTGAAGTTGTCTTGGTAGATTCCGCCGTATGCCTTCTGTGTGACGAAGGTAATTATGGCGACGAGTATCCAGGTTGAAATGACGATCACCGGGTGCCGGGCGGAGAAGCGGCCTACCCGCTCTAGTGAACTCGGCTTCTTACTCATTTATGCTCCTCATGTAAAGGATAAGGTATCCGGACGGTCCCAGTATACAGTAAAAGTGGCAGGACTGCCACTTGGCATCTATGCCAAAAAGAATTGGAGTTATTTGGCGCAGGGTAGCATGTTCGATGATGAGGGAGAAAGTCGTTACCAATAGACGAGAGGTAAAAAAGGCCGATACCCGGCGAGCGCTGCTCGAAGCGGCCGGTGAGCTCTTTCAAACAAACGGTTATCAGAACACTACGGTAGGTCAGATTGCGGACCTAGCGGATGTTTCAGAACGGACCTTTTTCCGCTATTTCGAATCTAAAGAGGATCTATTACTCCCTGACTTGGTTGATTTCTTGGATCGGATCGCAACACAGCTCGAGTTAAGCCCTCCTACTCAGCAGCCGATTGAAAGCCTTTTGGAGTCGGTCAAAAAAGTTCTGGCTGAGGGAAGAGGTGGTGGAAGGTCGCTGCTCCTTCAATTGCCGGCCCTGAGTGATTCCATTCCGGCGACTCGGGTGGCAAAGATATTTCTGAATTGGGAGGCGAGGATAATCTCAGCAATGAGGGTTAAGGTGAGCACGATCAACCCCGGACTCACCGATTCGGATGTAGTAGCGGTCGTCTCGGGCAGATGCGGAATTGCGGCGATGCGAACGACCTTCGAGGCGGCGAGGAGTATGAGTCGCGGCGGAGGACTCTCCCCTGGGATGGTGGCGGAGGTGCTTGAGAAGGCTTTCGAAGTAGTTGCTAGCGGCTGCATTGTTGACCCCGGTGCCCGATCCTGATTTCATGAGATATATCGCAATTTAATTCTGTGAGTTGTCTTGGAAAGCACTTCGCACTTAGACCGAAAAGTGACTGGAGCGGGGGTGATAGCTCAACTGGTGAATTTCACAAACTCGCTGAGCAAACCGGGGGACCTCAGTGTATGGTCGGCCTCAATAAGCCTTCCTTGCGATCCAGGAATGTAACTCTTTGGGTCCGGACCAGACGGGGACCCTCTCGAGTTCCAGCTATTTGATATTGCTGGACGTGGGTTCCAATTGGCGCCAACCGTATTTCCCGGGTAGGGCTTTAAACTCGAAACGCTCCAAGTGGTCCAAGGATTAGCTCATGACGACATTTTGCAGGAGACCCATAGGGCACTAATCTCCCAACTTCGTGTGAACTTTCAATGCCGAGCTTTATTTTCTCCAGTCCCCTATTTAAAGTTAAAGCCCCCGGATTCCGATAGTTAATTTGTTTTATTAGGATTCGGTGTTGCTTTTGCAAGGTGTTTCAGCAGCATAAAGCGGGTACGTATCGGAGCATTTTAAATAAGAGACTTAAGTCATCTGTTTTTGAGGTTTTTGGTTTCATAACAGAGTGCGGATTGTAGCTAGGTTGTCTACTTGCCCGTCTGGTTTTCCCGAGGGACGCGCAGCCTGCACTTGAACAGCCATGGTGCGGCGGCACTGTTGCAGTAGATATTAGGGATAGGATTTCCCTTTGGAAGGATCAGGCTATGACGAAGAGGGCGTCCAGGGAGGGGCTTTCTAGGTTTGTCGCTTGGCACCCAAAATTGCTTGCGAGTAAACGTTTTTGGGTGATTCAGTTATCTATAGCGTTGGTTTTTCTAGCCCACCAGCTGTTGGAGTCGCATTCTCACTCTGGAGTCACCTCAGCGGTACTCCTCTTATTCCTTCTTAGCGCCTATCTCATGCCGATAACCATTGCGGCTTACAGCTTTGGACTCAGTGGGTCGATGGCGACCGCCGGCTGGGTAACTCTGCTAGTGATCGTCGACCTGATGCTCGACCATGCTCCTAACACTATTTTGAGCTGGGCGCACGTAGTTCAAATGGTGTCGATCGACATTGTCGCTCTGATCCTTGGCCATAGTTTCGACATCGTCCATGCCCAGGCACAGAGTCGGCTATTTGAGGCATTCCACGATTCTCTAACCGGCCTTGGGAATCGGGCGCTATTTTCCCAAGTCGTGAAGGACTCCCTGGACGGACAGATCGACGGTCCAACCGGAGGAGAGTCGGTATTTGCAGCCCTATTACTTTTGGACCTCGAGGACTTTAAACTCATCAACGATACCTTTGGTCACCTGGTTGGCGACGAGATTCTTCGCCAAGTCGCAAGCCGAGTGCAGAGCGCAGCTTGCGAGGCGGAGAGTTGTTTTAGATTTGGCGGGGACGAATTTGCTGTTTTCCTGCTAGACCTACAAGATAAAGAGGCTGCACTGGAAGTTGCCCGCCGCATGCAGCACTTTATGAGTAAGCCCTTTGTTGTAAATGTGCTGTCATCCGACGGCGAGGAGCGACGAGAGAGCGTCCACATCAAGGCGAGTATCGGCATAGCCTTCGCGGCCCAAGGACCCGAGATCTCAGAGACCCTAGTAAATGACGCAGATATGGCGATGCATGCAGCTAAGGCCGAAGGGGTTGAGGTCCTCGAATGGAGTTCGACTCTTCGTAGCGACTTCGAGGCTAGGGCAGTTCTTAGAGAAGACCTCGCTCGTGCGGTGGAAAACGGAGAATTCGTGCTGTTCTATCAACCCGTGGTGGGCCTGCAATCGGGAACGGTGGTTGGCGTCGAAGCCCTTATCAGGTGGGAACATCCGACCAGGGGATTAGTTGGTCCGGTGGAGTTTATCGAGACCCTCGAAGAGACCGGCTTGATCGTTCCAGTCGGTAGGTGGGTGCTACATGAAGCGTGTCGACAACTTGGTGAGTGGTTAGATATCTCACCCGATGGACCCCCACTTACCATGGGTGTCAACGTCTCTGGAATCCAACTACGAGATCCCGAGTTCGTCAAAGACCTCGAAGAACTCCTCGTGAAGAGCGAACTATGTGCGACCAACCTGATCCTTGAAATTACCGAAAGCGTCGCATTATCCCAGGAGTCTTCTGTGCTGCTCTCCTTGCTCGACAGAGGACTTCATATTGCCATCGACGATTTCGGTACGGGATACTCCTCAATGAGTTCCCTGCGCAAGATCCCTGCCGATATCCTAAAGATCGATAAAGCGTTCGTGGACGACGTCTCCTCTGACCCCGTGGCACTCGCCATCGTCAGGGCAATTAGCGACCTGGCAAGTAGCGTCGGTATGGAGACGGTGGCCGAGGGGGTTGAAAATGCAGAGCAGCTGAGGACGCTGAGCGACCTTGGATGCGACAGTGTGCAGGGTTATTTGATGGCTAAGCCTGAGAGACCGAATGATATAGCTCGCTTTTTCGGGACAAAGCTTCCCTCGTGGGAGAGTTGGATGGAAGTCGAGACGCCACTAAGGCGCCTGGTATAGCGGTGCCGGTGCAGCGCATATTAGGTCTGATTTGTTATAAGTTAAACCTGTTTGTCAACCTTTCCCCTGCCCACTGATCAACTCGAATTCCTCCGGGAATCTGTCCTTGGCTAGCTTCAGGAGTCGATCCAATTCTCCCGGGTGCGACTCGCGGACCAAACCAAACAAAATGCCCAGGTTTCCGCTTGCCAGCCCGTGGTCAAAAATAGCCGACCATAGGTGATCAACTGCTTCGTCTACTCGGTTAGAAAGTCCGCAGATTAGCCCCTTGGTCTCTTCGAGTCTGCCGGTTCCGTAGATGTGCATCTGTGAGTCGATTAGCAAGCTGAGCGGGGTGACTAGCCGATACGCCTGTTCGAAGCCACCAAGTTTGACCCACGCCTGGGCGGCAAGCCAATCTGCGTACTGAGAGTAAGGACTGGCCGACCGGAGTTCTTGGGCGAGGGAAATCACGGCTTCGGCATAGCCACGCCCGAGGTAAATTCGAGCAAGAAACTCTGTAGCGATCTGCCAGATAATTCCCTCCGACAAATTCTCTTTGATTTCTAGGAGGGCATCGATG
>JAKBHQ010000006.1 GCA_021836665.1 Thermoplasmata archaeon | reverse complement strand
GTCTGTAAGGGCGGAGAGAATGTCACACTACTTCTAGACCGCCCAGTGGCAGATGAATCATGTCTAAATGTCAGTAACCATCCAGATGGGGATCACTAGATGGTTTCCGGCTCCATCTTGATCGCCCCGCATGGACACTCTGCGACGCAGATGCCACAACCTTTGCAGTAGTCATAGTCGAACTGATATCGCTGCCCAGGTCCGAGCTTGATCACCGCGTTATCCGGACACACTCCATAGCAGTTATCGCATTCGAAGCAGTTGCCGCACGACAGGCACCTCCTGGCCTCGAAGAGGGCGTTGTCTTCGTCGAGGCCCAACACGACCTCGTCAAAGCTGGATTGTCGACGGACGATGTCAAGCTTTGGCCTGACGGTCTGCGGCGCATCAGTGTAATACCAGGTGTGCATCTTGTCGAAGGAGGCGATGTCGTTCTTGGCCGGCTCCGCTAGTTCATCGCCCCGCAGGAAAGCATCGATATATCGCGCCGCTCGCTTGCCGTGGCCTATCGCCCTTGTTACTGTCCTCTCGCTCGGCACCATGTCTCCACCTGCGAACACGCCGCTCTGGCCGGTCATCATATTCGTGCCGACCTGCACTACTCCGTCCTGCACTTCGATTGATGGAAGATTCTCGACCAGCGAAAGGTCGACCTCCTGTCCTAGGGCGAGGATCAGGGAGTCAGATTCAAGTTCCTCGAACTCCCCAGTCGGCTGTGGAAAGCCGGTATCGTCCAACTCCATCTTCTCAATCACCAGTTTTCCCGGACCGGCGTGCTTGATTGTAGAGAGCCAGCGCATTTGGATACCCTCTTCAAGGGCCTCTTCAACTTCAAAGTCGTGGGCTGGCATCTTGTCCCGAGTACGCCTATAGACGACAACGGCGTCAGTAGCCCCGAGGCGCTTGGCGGTTCTTGCGGCATCCATGGCGGTATTGCCGCCGCCATAGATAACGACCTTGCGTCCGATCTTCGGAAGTTCTTCGCCTTCCATCGACCTCAGAAATGTCACTGCATCGAGGATGTGGGTTGAGTCACCGGCTGGAATGTAAGCACGCTTTCCAACCTCAGCGCCAATCGCCAAGAAGATAGCGTCAAACTCTTTGGATTCGACTACCCTCGACAGATCCTCGACCTTTTTGCCGTAGTTGATCTGCACGCCCATCTCGGTAATCCTTTGGACTTCTGCTTCGAGGATGTTGCGGGGTAGTCGATAGGAGGGGATGCCAAAGCGCATCATTCCTCCTGGCATCGGACCCGCCTCATAGATGGTCACTTTGTGACCAGAGCGACGAAGGTGATACGCGGCGGAAAGCCCAGAGGGTCCAGCCCCGATGACGAGGACATTCTTGTTTGTCTCGGTGGCTAATTGTCGTGGCTTCCAACCCTTTTCAAGGGCAATATCGCCAAGAAATCTTTCGACTGAATTGATTCCGACAGCAACATCGAGTTGTGCCCGGTTGCAGGCTGTCTCGCAGGTGTGGTAGCAAACCCTTCCCATGACCGCAGGCATCGGGTTGTCGGCCATTAGGACCTGCCAGGCTTCTTCGTAGTTTCCCTCTTCGGCGTAATAGAGCCAACCCTGTATATTTTCTCCGGCAGGGCACTCTTGGTTGCACGGCGGAAGCCGGTCAAGGTATACCGGTCTTTCGACCCTCCAGCTTCCGGTCTTGTTTGAGCGGCTGGTACCGACCTCAAGGGTAATTGCGTAAGGCTTGTCCATTTTTTTCGTTACCTCGTCTGGAGTGTTTCTTGGCCGGCTGGCGTGATTTCACTTGCGTTTGTGGATTGGGCATCAAGGAGGTCAAATCGTCGGATATTCTTATCGGCGATTGCCTGAAGCTGAGCAATCACCTCAGTATTGGGTTCAGGCCGGAAGAGGTGTTGATAGCGCCGCTGAGGACGCAGGTACTCTTCGACTGGAACCTGGGAACGTATCTTTGACGACCCAGTAACCTCACCATGTTCGGCCTCAAATACTGGAAAGAGTCCAGACTCCTTGGCGAGTCTGGACAGCCTAATGGTGTCCGATGGCGCAGAGCCCCAACCCAGGGGGCAGGGGACTAGTACATGAAGATACCTAGCGCCACGGAAAGACATTGCCTTTTCGACCTTGTACTCGAGGTCGTGCAGCTCTGCAACCGTCGCAGTGGCTACATAGGGTATTTCATGGGCCATCGCTATTAGGGGCAAGTTCTTGCCCTTTCCGAAGTCTGCGCCTGGGTGCGTCCCGACCGCTTCGGTGGTGGAGGTCTTGGCCGCCGGCGGTGTCGCTCCCGAGCGCTGCACGCCGGTGTTCATATAGGCTTCGTTGTCGTAGCAGATGAAAAGTACGTCGTCATTCCTCTCGAACATTCCAGAGAGTACCCCGAAGCCAATATCGACGGTTCCCCCGTCGCCGGCTTGGGCTACGACGCGTATATCCTCTCGCCCTTTTGCCTTCATGGCCGCTGCGATTCCCGTTCCCACCGCCGCCGCATTTCCGAAGAGTGAGTGGATCCAGGGTATCTGCCACGAAGTCTCAGGGAAAGGGGTGGTAAAGACCTCAAGACACCCGGTGGCATTGGCTGCAATGACCTTTCCCTCGGTAGCCCTCATTGCGGCGTCTATGGCATATCGTGCGCCAAGTGCTTCGCCACACCCTTGGCAGGCTCTGTGGCCCAGGGTCAGGGAGTTGGTGCGCTTCATGTCCGCCTGAACCGTGCGGTCCCTCGCTTCTAGCAGCCTGTTTCCTACGACGAAGCTTCCGGTCTGGTAGAACTTAACTGGTTGGTAGCCCACGGGGTTCCCTTTCAATTAGCCTTGGCGCCGTGGCCAAGGTCGTGGACGATGTGTTCTGCTGCGGGTCCGGGGCGAACCGAGGTTTGCATGCGGTGCATCTCCCGTTCTATGACGTCGTGATTGAGGTCCAAGAAGGTCAGCTCGTCGATCTCGTCTTCGTTGGCCAGCTTGAAGAAGTCCACCAAGGAAGAGCGTAGGATTGACCTTCCACCAAGTCCAGCGACTACCGAATACCGTTTGATCGATGCGCTTCCTAAAGACGCCGTGATGTTGGCACTTAGAATGCCGCCAAGACCGACTGAGAACGCCTTTTCGATCACTACGACTCGTTCTGCCCCAGAAAGAGCAGTCCTCACTGCGTCTAACGGGAAAGGGCGGAAGGTGGTTATCCCAAGGACTCCGATTGAAATACCCGATTCTCGAAGTTCGTCGACTGTGTCTTTGATCGTTCCAAGGATCGAACCCATCGCCACAATGACAGTTTCGGCACCCTCAAGGTGGTACTTGCTCACCAGTCCACCCGCATAGCGAGCGAAGATGGACTCGAACTCGCTGGCTATTTCTGGTATGCGTTCTAATGCGAGCAACTGCTTCGCATGGGCGAGGTATCTCACTTCGCTGAAGGCCTCTGGTCCAACCATCGAGCCTATTGAGACCGGGTCGCTGGGATCGAGGATCTGCTTGGGTTCGAAATGGGGGAGGAAGCGGTCCACCTGCTCTTGTTTGGGGATGTCGATCCGCTCTACGGCGTGTGTAAGGATGAAGCCATCCATGTTGACCATGACCGGTAGCGATATCTCTTCTGCGAGCCTAAAGGCCTGGATGTGGAGGTCGACGGCGTCTTGATTAGTCTCTGCGTAGAGCTGTATCCAGCCCGAATCCCTCACCGCCATCGAGTCAGTATGGTCATTCCAGATATTGATTGGGGCGCCTATCGCCCTATTCGCCAGGGTCATCACAATGGGCAAGCCGAGGCCCGCTGCGTTATATACGGCTTCGATCATAAAGAGCAGCCCTTGGCTGGCGGTGGCGGTGTACGAGCGAGCACCCGCCGCTGATGCCCCGATCGCCACCGACATCGCAGCAAATTCCGATTCCACATTGACAAATTCGCAAGGAGATAGCTCCCCGCCCTTGACCATCACCGAAAGATTTTCGACTATGTGCGTTTGAGGTGATATTGGATACGCGCAGATTACTTCTGGCCTGCATAGGGCGGTAGCTTTGGCTACGGCAAGTGACCCTTCTATCTGTTGAAGCATTTGAAATTCCTTCGTTTTTCAGTTTCGGAAGTTGGTTAGTTATTTGTGAGCAGCGAGCGAAGAGTTGGAAGAGTCAATTGTTGCTAGCTCTTTTTTTACGAATTCGAAGGCTTGGCTGGCGGCTAAGACGTTGCCGTCGGCAATTGATCCAGAGAATCGGTGCCTGATAGCGGTCTCCACCGACTTCAGCGAAACTCTCATCGTTATGGCTGCAAAAGCACCGAGTAGAGCCGCATTGGGAACCGGCCTTCCGAAGGCGGCCAAGGCCAAATCTGTCGCTGGAACCGTCAAAAGTCGTTCTACTTTAAATTGAGAAGCGTACTCACCTAGACCGAGCTCAGAGAAGCTTCGCGAAGTGTTGATGAGGATATAAGCGTCTGGAGTCACGCCGCTAAAGAGATCAACTTGATGGAGAAGGGTCGGATCCTGGATAATGAGCGCATCTGGTTCAGCGATCGGCTCCCTACTTCGGATCTCTTTGTCGTCTACCCTACAGAAAGCGACTACCGGAGCCCCCATTCGCTCTGAACCAAAGCTCGGAAAGGCCTGGGCGTACTAGAT
>JAKBHQ010000120.1 GCA_021836665.1 Thermoplasmata archaeon | reverse complement strand
GTTTGCCGAGAATTTACGACGCTATAGTTCTGGAGAAGAACTGCTAAATAGGGTCGACAAGCGGAGTGGGTACGGCGGCGGGTTTCAAGCCGATTTACAGGAGTAGGTCACAAAGGAGGCCCACCATACCACGCAGCTTAGCCCGCGATGGTGAACCCGCATATAGATCTTTGCAAGTCAGCCGAGCTTTTGAACCAGTTCGGAGTAGGCCGACCTGTGAGCCATGCCTTGACACTTGCTGAGTTTGACCACTGAGTGGGTTGCGAAGAAGACCTACGGTTTTGAAGTTGGTGAACCAGCTGATGCAAATAGTCGGCGGATAATTGCTGCTGGATCTGTTTAGCATTCCAACTTGAAGTCTATCTTCTCTGATTCTTAGATTTATTGCACATGGCGGTCGTGAAATGGTTAGTCGTAGGGTCCGAGCGGTAAGGAAATTAACGCTCTGATAACTCGATCTGCACATTATTTCACATAGGTGTAGCATTTGATCGATGACACCTATTGGACAAGGGGATGGCGATTCCAGCGAGGGGAAACCTCGTTGTCTTTGGCCCTATCCGCCTTTGTCCACCCGTCTTCGTGAAGGCAAAAGGCAGCTAGATTTTCCCTCCCGTCTCGGGGATCAATACCGACCAGGGGATCACGGGGTAGTCCGGCTAGCTTGTCTGAAGGTTGCCCAAGTCGGATGATGGATCTCACTGCAATCTATTTTGGCCCGATTGACAATGCTTCGGTTTTAACCGAGTTTCATTGTGGCCTTAGTGGGTGTCGACGAGAGGTGTTCTTTTCAGCCGAGCCACTTTGGAGGCGATAGGTCGTGGAACCTACCAATATTGAAGATCCGAATTTTTTCCATCAAGTAGTGGATTGTCAGTGGGCATGTCCGGCCCACACAAATGTCCCGGAATATATAAGGCTCATCGGACAGGGTCGCTATGCAGATGCCTACATGGAGAACCGAAAATCGAATGTGTTCCCCGGAATACTCGGGAGGACCTGTGATAGGCCGTGCGAGCCCGCCTGCAGAAGGGGGCGGGTCGATGGCAATCCAGTCGCAATCTGCCGGCTCAAAAGGGTCGCAGCCGATCTGAAGGGTGACATTTCCTCGATGCTGCCAACGGCCCCTTTGAGCAAGAACGGCAAGAAGGTAGCATGTATTGGTGCCGGACCGGCGAGTTTGACCGTGGCAAACGACCTTTTGCCACTGGGATACGACGTCACGATCTTCGAATCCTCAGCGTCTCCCGGAGGCCTAATGAGGACGAACATTCCCTCATTCCGCCTTCCCGCCGAGGTCTTGGACCAGGAGATCGCTGCGATCGTCGACATGGGTGCGAATATGGAGTATTCGACTCAGATCAAAAGCCTAAAGGACCTCCGCTCCAAAGGCTTTGACGCTATCTTTGTCGGAAGCGGAGCACCAAAAGGGAAAGATCTCGCGCTCAAGGGCCGGGATGAGGGTCGAGACAGGATCCATATCGGTATTGAGTGGCTCCAGTCTGTGGCCTTCGGACATATCGAATCGGTCGGTGAGAGGGTCCTGGTGATCGGGGTAGGGAACACGGCCATGGACTGCTGCCGGACTGCGAGACGCATCGGCGGAAAAGACGTCAAGGTTATGGCCCGCAGGCCGAGGGAGTTCTTCAAGGCTTCACCTTGGGAGTTAGAGGACGCCGAGGAGGAAGGCATCGAGATAACGGTCAATCACGCCCCTAAGGAAATTGTGCTAGATGACGGCAAGGTCATAGGGATGCGCTTTGACGTCTTGTCTTGGAACTCCGACGCGACGAAGTCCGAAGTTGTCGGCTCGGTAGTCATAGACTGCGACGACGTGATCCTTGCTATAGGCCAGGAGAACGCTTTCGAATGGGTCGAACGTGACATGGGGTTGGACTTTGACAATTGGGGAATGCCGGTTGTCGACGAGAAGACTATGGCAACCACTTTGGATGGCGTTTTTATGGGAGGAGATGCTCCATGGGGGCCAAAGAACATCATCTGGGCGGTAGCGCACGGGCACGAGGCCGCTATCTCTATCGACAACTACTGCAACGGCGTGGCCCTAGAAGACCGGCCGGCAACTGCGATGGACTTAGTCAGCCAGAAGATGGGTCTAACTGAGTGGAGCTACCAATAGCCAGCCCATGTTCGGCGCCAGAGCAGAGGCCAGCGAACCGATAACCATTACAGCTGCTTCGATCCCGTAAATCCGCTTGCGCCCTACTATATCAGCGAGCCGACCAAAAAGTACGGCGCCGAAAAATGCAGCGAATAGCGACGTTGCCCCAAGCAACGATACGGATGAACTGCTCGGATGCCAGCTCTCCTCGATCAACACGAGAGCAGGTCCGATAATGAAAAGGTCGTAGGCATCTGCAAAGAAGCCGACACCTGCAGTCACCACAGCGCGGAAATGGAAAAGGCCTAAAGGAGCTTCGTCTAGTGCCTCTGAAATTGAAACGGTAGGACTCACTGACCTTCCTCACTGACAATACAGTCAATTATTGTCAAAACATTCATCAAAGAACAGGTAACTAGGTAGAGGTCAACCGGACACTAAATAATTACAAATTTACGGTGAACTTTCTCCTCTATGACGGAGATATGCGTCGGTGTCCAGACATGCAGATTGGCACACGCATCTAATGCCAGCTCCCGTGTCTGGTCGATAGGGTGCCCGTCCTTCAGAGCGGTGGTGAATCGCTAATTACGCGTCTGGTTGATTGTGTTGCTCGGCGTATTCGCGTAATATCGAAAACCAATCGCGGAAATTGCGCTGTTGCGGTTCTCCAGTCTGCGACATTGTGTGGTGTAGCTTCAAGCCAAAATGGCCATTGACACCGACTCCCCGTCTCTACTTCACGCAACGATTAGCTTCACCTAACCTCGACCGAGAGGGAAAGGGGCGTCCAGGCCGTGCTTCGCCTGCAAAACCCAAGATTAGCAAGACGAGGCAAGCGACGTCATCGTCTGCTGCCGATTCGCCGTACCAGAACAGTTGGTTGTGAAGGTGTGTGAAAGCAATGGCCGACAAACCCTAGTTGTGGAGCCAGAAGCCCGATCCATAAGGGCCGTAACGTTCACAAGATAACCTTAAACTGCCCGATTGGTAGTCAGAGGGCGATTGCACAGCTTTTTAATCGGATATCAGGGCGAGAATAAATCGTAAAAGCCAGGTGGGTCGGTGTTGAATGAGTACTTTTGGGAGCTCAAGTGGAACTCGTCATAGCTATCGATGGTTCAGCAGCCTCTGAAAAGTCAACTCTAGCAAAGTCGGTGGGCATGAGGCTCAACTGGGCGTGGCTCTCCACGGGAGCGATGTATCCAGGTGGGTGGCCGGGAGGAGCGATACCCCCGGGCCACCCATCTGGACTCCGAACGGTTTCGATTCTCCCTCACATCACTGCTGCACTCGTAAAACATTTGGATTGCTTTGTCTCGCCGGAACCAGATGCGCTGTTATTCACAGGGATCAAGGGTGGTCCACTGCGTGTCCATCTTCTGCAGAAATTCTGGGATCAAGCTCGTCAAAGCATCGGTAGGAACGACCTACACCTCCATGATCTCCGTCATTCAGGAAACACCTGGGCTGCGGCAACCGGTGCGAGTACGAGGGAACTAATGGCTCGAATGGGGCATGCTTCGCCCAGGGCGGCTCTGATCTACCAACCCGCTACTGAGGACAGGGATAGGGCGATAGCAGCCGCACTGTCGAGCCTTGTCGAATCTGCTGAGGTTGTGGATATTAGGCGTAACGACCCACCAGCCGACCAACGGGCGTGAACCTAATTACCGATTGAGTCAGATAGTTCGACCAACAAGCTATCTGAATCTAGCTTTCAATGAGGTTCCGCTGTTGCAATTCTCATGCCGAGCCTGTTGCTCTGATCCCCTTGGACCCAAGCTGTTCTGTCCATAAAAATTTATGCAATGTGGCTGGGATACGGTTGCGTGTAGCTTTCAGAACCGACAGTCAATAAAACCGACTTAGATTTAGCCGCTGAAAAGATAATCTGCCTGCTGCGGGCTACGAGAATCGAACTCGTGTTCTCATCTTGGGAGCCCTCTCAGCCACGTCTATCTGGGTGCGACGATGATTTCTTGAGCCGAGTGCGAGGAAACCGATTTGTTATCAAGTGGCCTAAAGTATCTGAACCCGACACATATATCAGTCATATGACACCCGTAGGTGGGTGAGTAGGATGGGTGTCATGCATGGAGCATCTGTATCAGATTCTGATACTTTCGACCGAAGCTGACACGCGCGATCCCGCCCTCCCTGGGACTCCTGACAGCGTTGGAACTCGACGCGCCGCAGGTCGTCACCTTGGCCGAACTCGCGGCCTTGGTAATTCGCACCGGCGTCGGCACGCAACCCAGGGTGGTCGCAGACCGTTTACGCAAGCTCGGCTGGTTGCTGCCCACCGGGACCGCTGGTGTGTGGGAGTTCTGGCATCGGAACAGAAAAGACACTTAAATCATCTATACCGATAAAATCCGCCGGGCTACAGGTGAAGAGAGGAAGGTTATTTGATATCGCTATTGCGGCGATCATTGCGTCATACGCTCGAGCCGAGGTCTTCCGGCCGACGCGGCGTA
>JAKBHQ010000109.1 GCA_021836665.1 Thermoplasmata archaeon | reverse complement strand
CTTCGTACTTCTCCGGGAATACGGCGCAGATTTGCCCGGTCGGTGCCCTCACTACCACTCCGTATCGATTTAAGGCTAGGCCGTGGGACCTAGAGCAGGTTGAGAGCACTTGCGTCAGCTGCGCCGTTGGTTGTCAAATGGTCGTGCAGAGCTCGGAGAATGAGATCGTCCGTTACCTCGGAATCGATTCTGAGGCGGTTAATCAGTCTTGGCTTTGCGATAAAGGTCGGTTTGGCTTTGAGTCGGTTAGCTCAGCTGAAAGGATCCCGTCGCCATATTTCAACGAGCCCAGCGGCATGGTTGAGACGGGTTGGTCTCAGGCATTGGACGCGATAGCCAAGGCGCTGAAGTCAGCCGAGCCGGAGTCCGTCGCCTTAATTGGCGGATCCCACATGGCCAATGAAGACATCTACGCCTGGGTGAAGCTGACAAAAGGGGTAATCGGAACCGATTCGATAGACGCTCAGCTCGACGATGGTCTGGATCCAAAGATCGTTGCCCTTTCCGATCGAGCGACGATTCAAGAGGCAACTCAAGCCAAGCTTCTTATTTTGATGGCCGGAGACCTTAGAGAAGAACTTCCGATTCTCTATCTGAGGATTCGATCCGCAGCGAAGAAGGCGGGATTGAAGATACTTGAGATCTCGCTTTCTGAGACCTCATTATCTAACGAAGCCGAAGTCAGCCTTCGCTATTTCCCTGGTTACGCCGAGGAGTTAGTAAATGGGCTCTTTGGTGCTGAGGTCGATCCTCAGTTCTTTGCCGGAGACCTTCAAGCCGCCAGGGCACTTGTTTCGTCGGTCGACCCGGCGTCGGTGGTGGTTGTAGGAGCAAGAGAAAATCTTGCTGACTCGTCCCTTGATCCAGAAAGGGCTATCGCCAAGCTGTTAGATAGTCTGGTGGGTTCTAAGTTCCTTTCTGGGCTAAGGCGAGGCAACGTAAATGGGGCTATAGACATGGGCATGGTTCCTGGCTTAGTTCCTGGTCGCGGCCAACTTCAAGATGGAAATGAAGCGCTGAAAGCCAAGTGGAAGACCTTACCTCGCAAGGTAGGGAGAAATTCCAGAGAGATTCTTGAATCTGCATTGAGGGGCGAGATCAAGGTTTTGTTCCTGGTGGGAGCCGACCTGATAAGCGACTTCAGCGATTCGGCTCTTGCGGAGAAGGCGCTTGGCAACATCCCCATGGTGGTCGGAATCGACTCTTTGAGCAATCGGACTACTTCGTACTGCTCTGTGGTGTTACCTGCTACGGCTTTTGCTGAGAGACATGGCTCCACTACCAATATCGAAGGAAGGGTGTCGACCCTAGGCAAGAAGCTCGTAGGGTTTTCATTGTCCCGGCCTGAGTGGATGATAGCAGTCGAGCTAGCGGCCTATATGGGTGAAGACCTAGGCTTCGAGAGCCTGCATGATATATGGGGCGAGATTCAGGAAGTGTCTCAACTCCATAGGGGTCTATCGATTGCGGCGTTGGGCGCACCCGGAGCCAAAGAGGGCATCGTGGTGCCTTTGTCCGCTTCGAAGGTCCAGATCTCTAATCGGCGGGTGTTAGATCCGATCGCCACGCCAGGCATTACGTCGGTCGGAGTTTCGGGTCCACCTTCGTCCAGTGCAGCCATACCCGGTGAAGGTGATCCGGTACTATCCGAATCGACCTACTCGCGGCAAAGATCCAAGCTTTTGGAACTTCTCGCTCATGATGATCGGGCAAAGGCCGGTCCCGAGGCGGATAATTTTGCTTTAGTGGTATCTAAGAGGCTCTATGACCACGGAGTCGAGGTGATGTCCGCAAAGCATCTGAGCGAGCTTGTAGCCCCTTCGAAAGGGCGTGTTTCCCCGAAAGGTTGGGAACGAATCGGCCTTAATGGTTCCGGTTTGACGAGGCTTCAGGGAAATGGAGCGAGTGTTGAGTTGGAACTTGTTGTGGATCCAAGCCTGCTGGACGGTGTAGTTAAAGTCGAATTTGACGGGGCATTGGGTGAGGTATCCAAGCTATTTGGGGTCGAGAATTCGACTAGCCGAGTGAAGATGGAGAAAGTGTAGACGTGGGAGCTGACCAACTCTTTTCACATGGGGTTACCCTTGCGGTCTTTTTGATCGTTATCGTCAAGGTGCTTGTGGCCTTTGCCGCATTGATGGTCGCCGTGATGCTGATGATCTGGTTTGAGCGCAAAGTTATCTCTGATATGCAGAACCGAATCGGTCCTAATCGCGCTGGACCCTGGGGCATGCTCCAGACACTGGCGGACGGGATCAAACTTTTCTTCAAGGAAGACCTGATTCCAGAGAATTCGAACCGCTTCGTCTTCAAGCTTGCTCCTTATTTGACCTTGATGCCAGCTTTTTTGATCTTTACTATCGTTCCGATCGGCGGGATAGTGACGATTTTTGGGCACACTACTGAACTTCAGGTAGCGGACCCTCCGATGGGCATCCTCTTCCTTTTGGCCATGTCTTCGGTGGCTGTCTATGGTGTCATGCTCGCTGGCTGGTCTTCGGGATCGAAGTATCCACTGATTGGATCTGTCCGTGCTTCGGCCCAGATGATCTCCTATGAGGCGGCCATGGGTCTGTCCGTCGCCACCGTAGTGCTCATAACTGGGTCACTATCCACCAGGGACATAGTGCTTTCACAGATGGGCACTTTTTTTAGCTTCATACCGAAGTGGAACATCCTACGACTCGGCGTGGTGCCGTTCATTATCTTTGTCATTGCGATCACCGCTGAGCTGAATAGGCCTCCTTTCGACTTGACGGAGGCGGAGCAGGAGTTGGTCGGCGGATTCCATACCGAATACTCCTCGATCCGTTTTGCAATGTTTTTCTTGGCTGAGTTTATGAACACCATCACCATGTCTGCGGTGATAGTCACTCTCTTCCTGGGTGGTCCAGACGGATACGATCCAAGTTTCTTGCATTGGCTTTGGCCGATTCTTTGGTTCCTGGGAAAGACGATAGTCTTCCTTTTCGGCTATGTCTGGCTGCGTGGCGCATTGCCAAGGCTGCGTTACGACCAGTTGATGGATCTAGGTTGGAAGGTTCTTATCCCCATCTCCCTTGCCTGGATACTCATTGTTGCTGCGATGCAGGTCAACCGGTATATGGGGTTTGGTCTTTTGGTCCTGAGCCTGCTGTGTGCGGTTTTACTGTTCCGCTCGATGTCGATCGGGGACCAGAGTGGAGAGGCAACCGACATTACTCTGGCACCAACGCATTGGCCACTTGAGTCCGAGGCCAAGCAGATTGCTCCGGGCTTAAAAGTAGTGAGGCCCACTTTTCGAAGTGGAACTCCTGAGTCAGGAGGATCTAAATAATGGGCGCTTTTGACTCTTTAGGTGGGTTCAAGGTCACTCTCAACCAGATGCGTGAACCTCGCATCACCAAGCAGTATCCGGAAGAGAAGCGGCCAAAGCCGCCTCGCTTCCACGGACGCCACGTCTTGAATCGGTACGAAGACGGGATGGAGAAGTGCATCGGCTGCGAGTTGTGCGCTGGGGTTTGCCCAGCCCGTTGTATCCATGTCAGGGGACGTGACAACGATCCGGATTCTCCGACCTCGCCCGGCGAGCGCTTCGGCTACGTTTATGAGATCAATTTTCTTCGCTGTATCCACTGTGATCTATGCGTTGAGGCTTGTCCCACTGAGGCGATTACCGAATCAAAACTGTTTGAGTTTTCCTTTACGTCACGTGAGCAAGCGATTTATACCAAGGAAGAGTTGCTAGTTGACGAGGATGGCCAGCCGAAGAAACTGCCTTGGGAGGACTGGAAGGAGGGCGACGAACTGATGACGTCCGGATGGATGAGGGCGACTGCGCCGAACGGCGAGGCCGATTTCGAAGGTATTGTTCAGTGGTCCGCCGAAGCCGGTTACGGCACCAGAAAGCCTGAGGCGGGGCAGAGCGATCTAAGCGTTGAAGATGCGTCTCCGAAATTTTCAATTCGTAAGGATAAGGCAGACAGAATGTTTAAAAAGTATGGAGGTAGGGTCAAGTGACCGGACACCTCTTATTGACCACTATCGCCTTGCCGGACCTGTTCACTTTTATTTTCGCAGGTCTAGCCGCCTTGGTTGGGGCTGGTGGGGTTATTCTCGCAAGGAATCCTGTCCACTCGGCGCTGATGTTAGTTATGACGCTCTTTTCGGTGGCGGTGCTTTTTGTGGAACAAGATGCACAGTTTCTCGCCGCTGTACAAGTGATCGTATATGCAGGAGCTATCGTCGTTCTCTTCCTATTTGTCATCATGCTTCTTGGCGTAGATAGGCGGGAGGTAATACAGAGGGATCCACTGCCTGCGCAGAGACCACTAGCGGTAGTTGCGGCGATTCTGGTCCTTTTGGAGATCGGACTGCTGGCTCGATCACACTGGTCTACTGGGCAGCCTGCGGTTGTGGGTCCGACTAATGGCGGGCAGACAAATATTGTGGAGCTGGCAAGGGCGGTCTTTACTACCTACCTTCTTCCGTTCGAAGCTACCTCCGCTCTGCTAGTTATTGCGGTCCTAGGAGCTGTGGTCCTCGCAAGGCGTGCCGCAACTCCAACCGATATAGTCAGCAAATTGAATACCGAGAGTTCGGACATCCTGGTGGAGGCTGTAGCTGACCCAGCA
>JAKBHQ010000226.1:447-4625 GCA_021836665.1 Thermoplasmata archaeon | reverse complement strand
TTTCGTACTAGCTGCTTTCAGTGCAGCGGCCACGATCGAGCAGCTGGTGAGGCGTTCTTCTGGGCATGGAATCAACCCAATTAGGGCCCTTTTGGCACGAAAAAATGGCGGACTCCTGTCGCACTTAGGAGTTGTGATGGTCGCGGTTGCGCTAGCGAGTGCCACCTCATTTGGCCACAAGGGACAGCTGAGACTTGACCCTGGCCAGAGCCGGGACTTCTTTGGTCAAAAGGTCAGCTACCTCGGGACCAAGACGGTTGTTACCCCCGCTCAGACCTCGCTGGTGGCTTTAGTTACCCTCAATGGCAGAGAGCTGATGCAGCCGGCGATTTCGCAGTTCGGAAGTTACACTCAACCGGTTGGGTCACCCGCAGTTTCAGCAGAATTGACCAAAGACGTCTATCTGACGCTGGATCAGCCGCCAACGAGAGTAGGTGGACCAGTTCTGATCGGCATAATTATTCAGCCGATGATCGACTGGCTTTGGATCGGGGCATCGGTGATCGCCTTAGGTGGGGTACTTTCGATATTCGGTTTCAGGAAGCTCCAGGTCAAAAGGGAGCGAGGTTCGGGGAGTGGACCCCCCGATGGGCCGTCTCCCGACGAGGAAGCCGAGCGGAACGAAGATTCTAACGGACTCCCCTCGGACGAAATAGCTGCGGAAGTTACCGGTACTGGAGCGTTTGGTCGATGAGCGATCCGATAGCTAAGGTGAGGGCTGGGACTTCGGGAATCAAGTGGTTCGGCGGAGTGATCGCCGTGGTATTGCTGGCCTTTTCGATATTCGTTGCCACTAGGTCACCTGCGTCGAGCAGCATTGAGGCGAGCCCAATCGTGGAGCATGTCGCTCCGGCCATCTCTGGGCCAACAGTGGCTGGTGGGCATTTTTCTCTTACAAGCTATCGTGGCAAGTTCGTCTTGGTTAACTTCTTTGCTTCTTGGTGTGCAAGTTGTGCGATAGAGGAGCCCCAGCTAGTTCGATTTTCCAAGGCGGGAATTGGCAGGGTTTTGGCGGTAGATTTTCAAGACGAAAACGGACCGGCGAGGGCATTTCTCAGCCGCTACGATGCCAACTGGCCAGCGGTGGCGGACCCTAATGGACAGATTGCGATCAAGTGGGGAGTCTCGGCACCTCCCGAGTCCTTTCTTATCTCTCCGTCCGGGGTAGTACTGACCAAGATTGTCGGGCCGGTTACGGCGAAGGAACTTAGCATCTTGGTCCAGGTGGCGAAGGCGAATGGTTACTAGTACCTCCGAGAGTGTTGATCTAGCGAAATCCAAGAAGAAGCGCTTTCTTGCTGGCAGGGCGCTAATGACCATCTGGGGAGCGATAGCAGTAGTTATCCTCGGAAGTTTTATCTTCCTCGTTCTGAGTTCATCTGCGCCAACTTCAAATGCCCAGCGAGTTGTGAGGTTGGAAGGAGAGTTTAAGTGCCCTTCGTGTATCGACCTTTCGGTAGCTGAGTCGAGCGCAGCGAGTTCGATCTCGATCAAAACTTTTATCAAAAACGAAGTAGCTCAAGGAGTTTCGGATGCGCAGATCAAGGATCAGCTCGTCGCTAGCTACGGCAACTCCATTCTGTTCACGCCGCCTAAGTCCGGCGCTTACCTGGTCATCTGGGCACTTCCCATAGGTCTCGTTCTCCTGTTAGCATTTTTCTCCTTGCGATCGATTTTGTTGCAAAAAGACACAGCCTTGGCTAGAGGAGTAGGTAACTTCGAGGGCACCGGGGGCGAAGAAAAAAATTCGTCGGCTGCGGGAGTTTCGGGCGACCTGAACCTGTCATCGATCCCCCTTGGTGTTGAGATAGCGTCATTCAAGCCGAGATCGGACTCCGATACACGCCGTGATCAGTCGGCGAAGTCCGGTTCACTTCGCGCATTGGTGCGAAGAGCGACTTCGTCGACCACTAGGAGGTACCTGGCTCTATTTGGGGCGGTTTTTTGCATTGCGGGAGTGGGACTCGGCGTCTACAGCTTCGAACAGAGCAGATCTCAGGCGGCTAACTTGTCCCTCGAGTCAAGAGAGCTCACGCAGGCTATCGGGTATACCTATTCAGGGCAGGACGTGTCTGCACTAAGACTCCTACTCTCCTTGGTACTTCGCCAGGACCCTTACCAGGCACAGGCTCTCGCATACCAGGGGTGGTTACTTTTCCAGGCTGGCGTGAAGACCAAAGTTCCTACTCTTGTTCAAAAGGGTGAGCAGCTGGTGCTCGAAGCTATTGCGATCCAACCGCACTACGCTGACGCTCACGGTTTTCTCGCAATGATCGATCTGTACATCTACCACGAGACGGCACAGGCAGAAAAGCAGTTCAGCGAGTTCTTGGCAGACTCGCCGTCTGCGACGATTCGAACCGACCTAAGTGCGGCTTATAAGACCGCATTATCGGCCGTTCCAGGCCAGCTAGCGAAGCCTTCGACCGCCCCATAGCCTTCAAGAAGGGCGCGGCGATTTTAGCTATCCTCGACGACGAGATAGGCTTGGCGTCGTGGGATTTTTCGATAGGAATCGTAAGGAGCTCGCCGAGCGCGGAATTGACCCGGATCGGCTTCCTCCTGGGCAGTACTTTACAGACCGTTTTCCGGTGCTACACGCCGGGAATGTGCCGATCTACAAAGACCTGACTAGCTGGGACTTTAAGATATTCGGCAATGTCGAGTCCGAAGTCACCCTTTCCTATTCCGACCTGATGGATCTCAATAAGACGACGGTGAATACAGATATTCACTGCGTGACGAAGTGGTCTAAGTTTGATACTCAATGGACTGGGATATCCTTTGAGGAAGTGATAAGGCTCGCCAAGCCCAACGATGACGTTACCCACATAATGTGCCATAGCGAGTTTGGCTTTACTGCGAACCTTCCAATCGAAGACGTAACCGGGGACAGGATAGCCCTTTTAGCCTACGAGTTCAACAACGCCCCGTTGGAACCGGAGCACGGATATCCGCTGAGGTTCTTTGTCCCGCATCTCTACTTCTGGAAGTCGGCGAAGTGGCTCAGGGGGATTGAGTTTATGCGCCAGGACAAGCCGGGATTTTGGGAGAGTAACGGCTACCACAACTACGGTGACCCTTGGAGCGAGCAGAGATTCTGGGGCGACTGAGATCCGAAGTTGGGGCAATGCCCGAAAGTGGCTTGGATCTGGGTGGCCAGTTTTTCAGCTATTGGCTAGACGATCGCCGAGCACGAGACGTCTCCTCGTGCCCTGGAAGAAATTGTCACAGGGATAGAAGTACCGCACAGCGAGCCGAGCATTCCCTTTACTAAACCCCTGTCGACGGCACAAAGAACTGGATGAACTAGGGCCGGGTTGCCAAAGGGACAATGCTCGTTGACCAGTCCTAAGGCTGAATCGGAATTTGAGGTGTGTGCAGAGAATCCATGGGCTGTAAGGGCGTCGGCAACTGCCTTCATAGCGCTCTGCAGTGATCTCTGGGTCTCACCTGGCTGCATCTGTCCGGCGAGAATCTTGCCGTATGACTCTCCTACCTCCTCGGCCATCTTCTCGGCCATCTCGTTTGGAATCAGTTCGAGAGCCCTGCTCAAGAGCATCGCAGTAAGTTCGTGGCCCTTGGTAGGTGTCTGAATCGTGGTCTCTTTGGTCGAGACGCGATACCTCTTCGAGGGCCTTCCGGCGCCGGCAAGGGAATTTCGATCGATGTGGACGTCGAGGTAGCCGCCAGCGGCGAGTTTGTCGAGATGGTGGCGAGCGACATTTGGATGCAGCTCGAATTTTACGGCCACGTCAGATGCACTCACTCCATCACCTTCACGGGCATAGAGGTATATTTCTCGGCGGGTCGGATCGCCGAATGCCGAGACGATAGCTGAAACAGCGGAAGAAAATTCTTCGTCCGTTAGCTCCTTCTCCTGGTTGAGAGTGATACTTTGAGATTCTTTCTTGCCAAGTACCCGGTGTATATGGCTTCGCTCAATCTGGCTTTGGGACATCGTTACTAGTCTACCTAAAAGAAGTGTGAAATTATTGCCCAAGCTAATTAAGTGCTAGGAGAATCAAGTTGGCAACCGAGTTGGATCCTCAGATAGTCGAGCGGCTGAGGGGGGTGATGGAACCAGATTTCCGGGCGAGCATCGTTGATCTGAGGATGATCACCCATGCGAGTAGTTCGCGTAATAGGGCGCAGGTCGAAATTGCCACCCTCGCTCC
>JAKBHQ010000226.1:0-437 GCA_021836665.1 Thermoplasmata archaeon | reverse complement strand
TAGAGGGACTCGTGGTGGATGCGCTAAAGGGTGACTACAAAGAGGTCAAAGTAAGGATTCAACCTGGCACCCCTAGTGTCTTGGAGGAGATAGCCGAGGCGCTTGTAGCGATAGAAGGCACCGCCGCAGCAGCTGCGAGACTCGAGAGAAAACCTCCGTTTAGTGCGGGAAGCTCACCGACTAGGGTCATCGGGATTTCGTCGGGCAAAGGTGGCGTAGGAAAGTCATCGGTGACCGTGAATCTTGCAGTCTCCTTGGCGAAGATGGGCTATGAAGTTGGCCTTCTAGACGCGGACGTTTACGGATTTTCGATCCCGGCGATGCTGGGAATTGAACGCAAGCCGCAGTTGATCGGAAACCTTATGGTGCCACCGGTTGGATATGGAGTCAAGGTCATGTCTGTCGGATTCTTCGTCTCCGACGATACCCCAGTGATC
>JAKBHQ010000343.1 GCA_021836665.1 Thermoplasmata archaeon | reverse complement strand
TTGAGAATCCCCACTTCGCCTCCCGTGTCTAGACTTCACAAAAGTTAGCGTCTATTTCGTCATAACCTGGCAGTTACGCTCCATTTTGAGAGAAGGTAGAAGGTGGATATAGGTATTCTCGGTGGTACAGGCCCCGCTGGAAGTTCCCTTGCGTTGCGGCTCGCTAGCGCTGGTCACAGCGTATGGGTAGGTTCGAGGGATGAATCAAGAGCATCACAGGTGGTAGTAGATGCCCTTCAGGGTACCGAAAGAACTGACCTACAACTCTTTGGTGGAACAAATCTGCGTGCGGCGGATTGCGAGCTAGTGGTGGTGGCGACACCATGGGACACAATGCTAAAGGTCGTTGAACCGCTGGAGGGATCACTTGCCGGTAAAACGGTGATATCAATGGCAAATGCCCTGATGAGGGTTGGCTCCGAACTGCAGGCGGTAATTCCAGTTAGGGGATCGGCGGCGCAGACACTACAGGCATCTCTTCGCAATTCCAGGGTGGTCGCCGCCCTACATCACGTGCCCGCAAAGGAACTTGGAAGGATTTCTGCTCCGATAGAGGCAGATGTTTTAGTTTGCTCCGATTTCGAACAGGCTGGTTACGAAGTGGTAGATCTTTTGGGTGGCTTGCCTGGAATGAATAGCTTCTTTGCCGGTTCGTTGGCTCAGGCTGGACCGATAGAGGCCATGACTGCAGTTCTAGTTAATTTGAATATTCGTTACAAGACTAGGGTTGCAATTAGAGTCATTGGAATTCCGAAGTAGTAGGGCAGAGAAATTGATTCACATATTTGATACGGCGGCGCAAGACAAAGTTCCCCTTGAAGTGGGCCCGGTTGTCAAGATGTACACCTGCGGCATCACACCGTACGACGCAGCCCATATTGGCCATGCCGCGGTTTACCTTACTTTTGATATTTTGCAGAGGCGACTGCGTGATTTGGGTCATCAAACCTCCTGCGTAAGAAATGTAACTGACGTCGATGACGACATTCTGAGAAAGGCTAAGGAACTTGGAGTCTTTTACCTCGACCTAGCTGCATCGGAGATGGCTAAATTTGACCGAGATATGGGTGCCCTAGGACTGGTCCAGCCGCACTCGGAACCGAGGGCAACGTCGGCGATTGCGGAGATTTTGAATCTGGTAGATGCGCTAATGGACAAGGGCCACGCATATCAGGCTAACGGATCGGTTTATTACGATGTTACAACCGCAAAAGATTTCGGGAAGATAAGCCATTACTCCTATGAAGAGATGATCGATCTTGCTCGGGAACGAGGCGGGAATCCAGAAGATCCCGCAAAGAGAAATAAACTCGACTTCTTGCTGTGGCAAGCTCCAGAGGATGGCGAGCCCTTTTGGGAATCCAGATGGGGAAGGGGGCGTCCTGGTTGGCATATCGAATGCTCTGCACTAGCCATGCGGGAACTGGGTACGACTATTGATATTCATGGCGGCGGATCGGACCTTATCTTTCCTCATCACGAATGCGAAGCCGCTCAGGCGGAATCTGCATCTGAGGAGGTATTTTCAAAGTACTGGATGCACGTTGGAATGGTGAATCTTGACGGCGTGAAGATGTCGAAATCGCTTGGAAACCTAGTATTCGTAGGTGACCTTCTGCATGAACACGACCCACGCGTCGTTCGACTTGCGATAATTTCAAACCACTACAGACATTCTTGGGAGTGGAGCGGCGAACTGCTCGAAGTCGCTACATCGAGGTTGGCGAGATACCAAAAAGCCGGTGAAGGTGAAGGTGCACTAGAGGAGGTGCGGGTAGCCCTAGACGACGATCTAGACGTCCCAGCCGCCCTCATTGCGATGGACGAAGCAGTGGGGCGTGGAGAGGGTGTTTCGCTAGCCGCCTCACTATTGGGAATAGTGATCTAATCTGGACTAGTCGCTGTGGACTATTCGCGCGACAGGGAAAACTGCGGAGTCGATGTTGACAAAGATTAGTGTTCTGGGCGAGAGCGTCCATGAGTTTGAAGGTGCCGTAACCGTGCTGGACGTACTCAGGTCTATTGACCCGCGTCCTGCGGGGGTGATTTCGGCAAAAGTTAACGGCACGCTGACCGACCTTTCGACCATGGTCTCAGACGGCTCGGTGGTCGAGTTTGTCTCGGCTGGCTCGCCAGATGGACTCTCTGTAATCAGACATTCAACGGCTCACGTCATGGCGCAAGCAGTTTTAGAGCTATATCCAGGCGCAAAGTACGCTATTGGACCATCGATCGCCGATGGCTTTTATTATGACTTTGAGCTGCCGGAGAACCAGAGATTTACCGATGACGATCTCTTGTCGGTTGAAGCCAAAATGCGTGAGATTATATCCGAAAAACAACCATTTTCTAGGGAAGAACTCAGTTATGAATCGGGCTTAGAGGTCTTTAGTGATCAGCCTTTTAAAACTGAAATCATCAAGCAAGTTCAGGACCTAGCGGATGAAGCGTTGGCGGAAGGTGTTAGTGACAGAGGGGTCTCGGTATATCGAAATGCCGACAAATTCGTCGATCTGTGCAGGGGACCACACGTCGGCCATACTGGCCAACTCGGTCATTTCAAGCTTTTAAGGGTCGCGGGAGCTTATTGGCGAGGAGACGAGAAAAAGGAGCAGCTGCAGAGGATCTATGGAACTGCTTGGAGTTCAAAAGCTCAGCTCGAAGAGCATCTTCACAGGCTCAAAGAGGCTGAGAAGCGAGATCATCGCAGGATAGGCGCAGAACTGGATCTATTTCATTTTCCAGTTGAGATTGGCGGGGGACTACCCGTTTTTCACCCAAAGGGTGCCTTCATTCGCTATCAGATGGAGGAGATGTCCCGCAAGGCCCATATCAAGGCTGGATATCAACTGGCCTGGACACCGCATATCGCAAAATCTACACTTTATGAAATTTCAGGTCACCTTGGTTGGTATAAGGACGGGATGTACCCTCCGATGGAGATGGAAGGGGCAACATATTACCCCAAACCCATGAACTGCCCCATGCATATCTTGATCTTCCGCTCCCAGCTCAGATCGTATAAAGAGTTGCCCCTTCGCCTCTTCGAGTTTGGTACGGTCTACCGATTCGAAAGGTCAGGGGTCCTCCATGGTCTGGCGCGGGTGCGTGGACTTACCCAGGACGATTCACACATCTTTTGTGCACCATCGCAACTCGCCGACGAGCTGACTAGGTTGCTCAAGTTTGTACTCGCAATGCTCAGGTCATTTGGCCTGAGGGACTTTGAAGCAGAGCTTGCTACCAGGCCGGACAAGTCCGTAGGCGAGGACGCCGAGTGGGAGGAGGCGACTTCGGCACTTCAAAGTGCGCTTGAGGCTTCCGGGATACCCTATGTCATAGCTGAGGGAGAGGGGGCCTTCTATGCGCCAAAGATTGACGTACATCTAAAAGACGCTATCGGTCGACGTTGGCAGGTCTCCACGCTTCAAGTTGACCTCCAGATGCCACAGAGATTTGACATGAATTTTGTGGATCACGATAACCAAAGACGTCGACCATACATGATCCATAGGGCACTGTTTGGTTCAGTTGAGAGATTTTTCGCTATCCTGCTCGAACACTATGCTGGCGCGCTTCCGATGTGGCTGCTGATGTCGCAAATTCAGGTTCTGCCAGTGCGAAAGGATCATGAAGATTACGCCCAGGAGGTCGTGAGTAGATTGGCAGTCGTCGGCGCCAGGGTAGAAGTTGTTGATGCAACCGAGCCACTCGGCTCGAGGATTCGTAAGGCAAAACTGGATAAGATTCCGTACATTTTAGTTGTGGGTGACGACGACGTGAGTGCAAAGACGGTCGGTGTCAACAGAAGAGGTTCAGAGACCCCCAACCGTGGTGTACCAGTTGAGGCTTTCGTGGAGTCGATCAAGGAGGAAATTCTCCCACCTGACCTTCTGCTAGAGACGGAGGTCTAGGTTTGGAAAGGATTTGGGCGGGATGGAGAGGGGCTTATCTCTCAGGAGAGCTATCGAAGAATAAGCTAGAACCGGAGTGTGTCCTTTGTGAAATAGCCGCCCCCGCCCAAGTTGGTGATGTCGATTGCATAGACGATGAGTTACTTGTCGTATTTCGTGCTAAGACAGCGGTGGTGGCGCTCAACCTATATCCTTATACGTCCGGCCATTTATTGATTGTTCCAAAGACCCATGCTGCGGAGTTAGACCTACTTACCGCTGAATCACGATGGGAGCTCCTAGAACTGGCCAATACGGCGGTGAAGGCGCTAAGGGCCAGCCATGGTGCATCTGGATTCAATATTGGAATGAACCTAGGTCGCGCAAGTGGGGCCGCTATAGTCGATCACGTACACCTGCATGTAGTTCCTCGTTTTATCGGTGATGCAAACTTCATGACGGCAACTGCTGATGTGCGAGTCATCCCTGAGGCGCTTGGTGACACATTGACGAAGATACGCGAAGCCTGGTCTTAGTTTCATAATAGAGCTGGGTCTACAAACTGGCTAGTTCCAAGATTCGATTTCCTTTCAGGATCGGGTGAACAGATTGCGGGCAGAGTAGGCCTTTGGCCGCTCTTCGCCCAACTTTCGCACCCTCTCCGTAGATCCCCAGCTCATCGGTACTGAGCTAATGTCGATCTTGGTTTTTGGCCACTACAAATGGACCGCAGGTCTTTTG
>JAKBHQ010000475.1 GCA_021836665.1 Thermoplasmata archaeon | reverse complement strand
TGCACCTTCTCCACGCCATTGGTGTTTTGGGCGGTGATGGCGGAGATAGCACTCGTTCCGTACACTTTCAATGCAGCAAAGGTTTTCAGATCAGCTTGAATGCCAGCCCCTCCAGAAGAGTCCGAACCGGCAATGGTTAGAGCGACCGGTGGAGTTTTTGAACTGAGTGACAACTGCGGACCCCCTTGTTGGCTTCGAAAGTAATCGTGAAGCTAGCCGTTTCGTTGATTGGTCACTCCCTAACCCTAATGGCCGGGCTGGGTAAACTGATGCCCAACAAGGCCTGAGATACCAGGGCTCAGAGCGTATGCGGTGCAGCAAACTACTTGCCCTTATTAGTCCAGCCTTTAAGGTGATTTCTGCACCATAAAGAGGAACTATGAAAGGAGGTCGGCACTTAATCCCAGCGGAAACTTTCATTTCCTTCCGATAACCAGTTAGCGCCTAAGAGCAGGAAACGAGTCGCGACCAGGTCATTGGTTGGGAAATCCACTGATTTATCCGGTAGGGCGAGTCAGCTAGAGATCAGCCCTTCCTTCATCGGAAGTAGACGCCAAGGCTAGGTGCCTCTTTGGTACTCGACCGGCACGGTGAGCTAGATACCCAGCTTCTATCGCCAAGGAGATTGCTCTGGCCATGACCGCAGGAGAGTCGGCTCTGGTTATCGAGGTTGCCGCTAAAACCGCATCGCATCCAAGCTCCATCGCCAATGCGGCATCCGAGGCAGTGCCGATACCGGCGTCTAAAACCAATGGAATGGTAACGAGTTCTCGCATGAGCGCTATGTTGTGTGGATTTCGCACTCCGAGACCGGTTCCAATGGGGGCACCTAATGGCATTACCGCACTGACGCCGACAGATTGCAGATTTCGGCCAAAGATGGGGTCATCATTGGTATAGGCCAAAACGAAAAAACCCCTAGACACTAACTCTTCAGCCGCATCAATTAGCTCTAGAGGCTGAGGCAAGAGAGTTTTGTCGTCCGCGATGACCTCTAGTTTCACAACGTTGGTCTCTAGGGCTTCCCTGGCAAGTTCGGCGGTGATGATCGCTTCTTTGGCGGTGAAGCAACCAGCAGTGTTAGGAAGGATTTGGACCTTTAGCCCTCGGAGCATGTCATAGAGTGATTGACCCGAACCGGTGGGCTTAATCCTCCGAATCGCCACGGTCACCAACTCTGTTCCACTGGCGGCAATCGACTCTGCAATTGTCTCATGGCTCATCGCCCCTCCCGTCCCGAGTATGAGACGATTGTTGATGACGTATGAGCCCAGCTTTAGGGGTTCGACTTGCAACTAGCTCTCCTTATAAACCTGAAATTTAACCACCTTGAGCGATCGTCAGGATTTCAACTTTATGGCCTTCGGTAAGTATCGTCTCCGGCCACATTCTTCTATGCACCACCTCTGCGTCCAGCGCCGCTGCAACCCCCACTTTGGGAAGGTTAAGTATGTCTAGGAGTTCATCCAATGAAGTTCCGGCTCTGACCAACTTCGCCTCTCCATTGACCAAGATCGTCACATTCTCGGAGTCAGCTTTTTTTGCCGGGTTTTCCACTTTGTATGCTTCCTTGTCAAAATATTCTTGTCAAAATATCTCCTTGTAGGCTCGGTGCGACCGGGCGAAGCTGGTCGATCTAACCCACAAGTCAGGCCTCCCTGTCCGACCTTTCCCTAATTGAGAACTTCTAACTTGAACCTATTGGGTGTAGTTTCTTTAAGCCAATCTGGTGGTGAGTCGTTAAATATGGCCCTGTCCAGAGCGTCAGCGGTGAAGGGGGAGACGAGGATGCCGTGGCGGAAGTGACCGGTGTGCGCCCAGATCGTCCCACTTACCTGTCCTACAAGGGGTAGGTTATCTGAGGTTCCAGGGCGAAAGCCGAAGTTTGTCTCAAAGAGCGATGATTCCCTGATCGATGGGATAACCCTCGTAGCATCTGCGAGGATGTCGGTGATGGCTCCGAGACGCTGAGTGGTGTCAAAACCGACCTCCTCCATGGTCGCACCGACCACCACTTCTTGATCAACCCTAGGTACCATGTAAACGGGGCGATTATTTACCGCTCCACGCACGACGTGCGATGGTGCGCCATAATTTTGGTCAGCGTTGACTCGAAGAATCTGCCCCTTTACCGGTAGGAGCTGGGTTGCTATATCGGACCTGTCGATCATTCTGAAAAGTGAATCTGACCATGCTCCGGCGGCGATGACGCACAGGTCGAATGATCTCGGCTTTTCGGCGCCAGACTCACATTGCAGCTCAACGTGAGTAGAAAGCTCCGAGATAGCAGAAACCCTTGACGCTATGAAAGTCGCCCCAGACCTCTCTAAAATCATCGTCAATGCCCTGAGAAATTGTCGGTTATTGACTTGGTGGTCCCCAGATATAAAGGAAGCTCCGGCAATGTCTGGCGAGAGCAAGGGTTCAATTTTTCGTCTCTCGCGTAAAGTCAACGGCTGGACCGAGACCCCCCTGGATATTAGATAGTTGCTCGCTCTTTCCAGGTAAGCCAAGTCGCCGCTATCTGCCCCGAAGACGATTGTGCCAGTTGGCTGGTAACCAATAGGGATTCCGGCTTGATCTGCTATTTCAGCGGCGAAGCTCCCCCAATATCGCGACGCCTTTTCCATCAGGTCGGCCAGAAACGGCTCGTCAAAGTTAGCTTCAGAAGCCGGTGCCAACATGCCGGCGGCGACGTTTGAGGCACCGCTTCCAACTTTTGGATCGTAAATTGAGACTTCGCAACCGCGACTAAGAAACTTTAGTGCTAAGGAGAGTCCGGCGGCCCCGCCACCGATGACTGCGATTCTTGTTTGACTGGTCAAGATATTTCCTCCTACCCCAAAGACTAGGAGGGAGCCCCTTTTCTGGAGTCCCGACGATCGCGTTAAAATCTTGCTCTTAATGCCGAATCCCCATCCTCCCTGACGAAGCCTCTGGCGCCAACGCTTGGTTGGGTTTAGTTGGCATCGCTTCAATCATGCCATCGCTGTTAAATGGCCCAGTGGCGACGAATCGGTGGCAATAGATAAGGCTGCTTGATTCGGTTAGCGGTCTAAATTCTCCTCGGCCGATGCCCAGTCTTGACGCTTATCAGAGCTCATGCCCTAAGTTGAGGTGCATACCAGCTTCGTTGGCCGGGGGATATCCGACACGAGCCGTTTTATCAGCTTGGAGTCTAGTTTCAGAACCTCGGCCGTCAAGATATTTTGCTCTTTGCTTCCAGCCACCGCAAGTGTGCCCACAGTCGATCCATGTCTCGTCTAGATAGTTCTATGGGCAGCTATCAGCGCTTCCATAATCGGCAGTCGCGGGCCAAACTCGTTAGTCTGAAAGTGAACCCTAGGATTACGAACTAGTCAGCAGCTTCGATCCTTACGTCGCAGCCAACGGAATTCACATTGTTAGCCGGATACATCGCTCGGTCAATGCTTAGCCAGCTAGAGCAGGAGCGATTTGAGCCGCTACCATTTCTTGGCGAGAGGGCACCGTCCTTCAGGGCGGGGAGATCGTCAACGTATGAGAAGGTGCTGATGTGGATGAGGAAATTTTGATAAACGAGAGGTCCTATCTCCTGCGGAGATTCCGTTAACGGAGATATAGAGGAAGCTAACACCGGAAGCGCCTCAGCAAATGTGGTCTTTGTGTAAGGAGGAGTAATCCACACAGCCAAACACCATGACCCAGTGGATCGTCCTGCACTTGAATTGTTATAGCCATTTAGCTTCTGGAAGCTTCGTCCTTTAGGGCGGGGAGCATGTAGCCATCGATGGCGCTAAATCAGAGTAAAGCTGGTTGCAGCTGAGATATACGGTCCGCTTGGTAAGTATTTATCCTACTCGACGAGCTTAAGCCTCAAAGTAGAACTAGGTTTTGTTAAAGTGAAGCGTGTATCAACAAGGACTTGGAATATGGCTATTAGAGAGAAAGTTTAGGGGGATTGATGCTCTCAACTATGCAGAACAGCCAATTGACTATCCGCTCCATTTTGGAACACGGAACACGCCTTTATCCAAATTCTAAGGTCTACACCTATTTAGGCGGAGAGACAAGCAGCCACAGCTTTAAAGAGATTGGAGAGCGTGCGGCCCAGCTTGCCCATGCACTCCTCTCGCTCGGAGTTAGGGATTCGGATCGGGTAGCTACATTTTGCTTCAATCACAACCAGCATCTTGAGGCCTACTATGCGGTGCCTTGCATGGGGGCAGTCCTTCACACGTTGAATGTTCGGCTTTTTGAAGAGCAAATTCGCCACGTGATCAATGACGCTCAAGACAAGGTAATAATTGCGGACGGTTTCGTTCTCGGACTTCTTGGTAAAGTTATCGCAGACTGTCCCAGCGTCGAGGCGATTATAACCGTTGGAGCAACTAGTGAAGAGGCATTATCGGCATTCAAGGGTATTAGCCATTACGACTACGAAGCCCTCATAAAAGACATGCCGACAATGTTTGAATGGCCCGAACTCAATGAGTTGCACGCTGCGGCAATGTGTTATACATCTGGTACGACGGGAAATCCAAAAGGGGTCGTGTACTCCCATCGGTCGAGTTGGCTGCATGCTATCGCTTCGGGGAGTGCTAATTCCCTTGGGATACAAAAGGATGATTCAGTACTTACGATCGTGCCTATGTTCCACGTC
>JAKBHQ010000285.1 GCA_021836665.1 Thermoplasmata archaeon | reverse complement strand
TTTGTTGGTCGGCATCCGAGCATGTTTTCGTTCCACGGCACATCTCTGAATTCGATAACAGGTGCCTCGATGCTGAATCCAATTCAACCAACCCCATTTAATGCGACACTCGCTGGGAGGCGTTAACCCGGTGATCAAAGGCTGCCGTCCCAAGACGCCAGAAAGAAGGATTTGAATTCCACCTAGTCTCGGCAGTGGTTACGCCAAGGGCCTGCAGTAGGCGAAAATTAAGGGATAGAGCACGCCCTAACGCACTCTAGCTAGCCACTCTTCCACTCTGCCGTAGATTGGAGGAGAAACGAAGTTGATATCCTTCGATGCGAACCATAAGCAGCAATGAAATTAGAGGCTGTAGCCTGAAGCGGTGAGCAATTCTAACTTGGATAACTTCGTCGAAGAAATTAGCACAAAGCTTGATCCGGGCGCGATCGTGCGAGATCCGGAGTTGATCGCGGCTTTTACAACCGATTGGACCAGACGAGTTAGCGGTAAATGTGATCTGCTCGTCCGCCCAAGGGATCATCAAGGCGTTTTGGATGTGGTTCAGGCGGCGATCAATCATCACATTAAGCTCCAGATACAAGGGGGCAACACATCACTCTCTGGTGGCTCGGTGCCACTGGAAGGAGAGGTGCTCCTCAGCTTGGGTCGATTGTGCGCCAGGTGTGCGGTCGATCCGGATACTCTCGTCGCCACGGTAGACGCCGGCGTGACTTTGGAGCGGCTTCAAAGGGAGGCAATGAAGTACAACTTGACCCTGGGAGTGGACTTAGCCTCACGAGGAAGTGCTACCCTAGGTGGCATGGCGGCCACAAATGCAGGTGGACTCCACGTATTGCGCTATGGGTCGATGCGTTCGTCAGTGATCTCACTCAGATGTGTTTGGGGGGACGGGACTGAGTCCCCACGAAGCGCACCCTTGATCAAGGACAACAGCGGTATATCACTTACCCCGCTTATCGTGGGCTCGGAAGGGACACTCGGGGTGATAACGGAGCTGACTCTGCGCCTTGTTCCGGTGCTAAATTCAAAGGCCGTGGCGATGGTACCCTTCGTGACGATAGCTGACGCCGTAGCCTTCGCTGGGAAGGTACGTCGAATGACTGAGGCAGTTTCTGCTATCGAGATGATTTCAAGGCGGGCGATTCGAATTGTCGAAGAGGTCAAAGGAGTTGTTTTCCCTATTCGGGAAACCTTCGAGCTGGCAGTTCTGTTGGAAATTTCATCCAACGCAGGTGCCGGCGATGAACTGATGGAGATCCTCCAGGGGACTTTGCTCGCTCCGCAGTTGCAGTCGACTCTTCTAGGAATCGATAACACCAGTTGGTCGGGACTTTGGCAATGGAGGGAGTCAATTACCGAATCTATCCAAAGGGTTGGAGAACCACTGAAACTAGACCTATCCGTTCCGGTATCAGCACTCGGCGACCTGTGGCGAGCCGTGGACGAAGTGCAGTCAGATCTCGCTGGCGGTCTTGATGTAATTAGATTTGGCCATCTAGGAGATGGAAATATTCATGTAAATCTGCTTGCCGAAGAGGAAGTTTTGGACCTGGCCGAGGTGGAGATTTATCGCAGAGTAGCGGAACTAGACGGATCGATAACGGCCGAACACGGTATTGGGACGCTAAAGAAGGAGTTCCTGTCACTTGTTCGTACAGAATGGGAGTTGGCGAGGATGCGTGATTTGATAGCTATCTTCAATCCAGGCAGAACCTTGAATCCAAATGTGCTGATTTAGGGTGGAATTTCTATGTGCCGAGCCGAGCTAACTCCTGGCCTGCTCATTGGTGGTACTGGTGTGCGAGGCTGGAGCGCTTGCAGAAGCAACATTCAGCCTCCAAACGGATCGACGCGGGTATGGTAGATAAAGGATGCGGGCAGGCGGTAGCCAGCTTTGATTATATTTCTAGCGGATCGCTTTCGATGAACTCGGCGAGGTGAGCGTTATTTCTGAGTCAGATGGTATCGATGCGATTGGTGCCAATGTTACGAGTTCGTCAAGAGCTCTCCCCGAAATACTCCAAGCCGATAGGCCCGAATTCGCCGAGTCCGTTCGGCCCGAGATTCCAATCCTGTTGCACGTGGCCAGGTCATACAGCGGAGCGGAAGCCGAGGACTTAGTCCAGGAGACGCTAACGAAGGCATTTAGGGCCTGGGATAGGTTCGATGGCAGGTACTTGAGAGCGTGGCTGTTGACGATACTGCGAAACACGGCCATCAATGCCGGCCGGAAGCGCAGGCCGGTACTTTCGGGCGATGCCGAGACCTTGGAGCAGCATCCTGATAGCTCCCTGGAGGCTAGTCCTCAGGATCTCGCTGAGAGCAACGATTTTGTCGCCAGTGTAAAGAAGGCGATTCTGGGCCTTTCCAGCCACTACCGGATAGCGGTTGAGCTTGTAGATATCGACGGTCTCAGCTACCAGGAGGCCGCCGACGTAATGGGGGTTCCCGTAGGGACGATAATGAGTCGTCTTCATCGTGGAAGACGACAGGTGAAAGAGGTGTTAGCAGAGCAGGGGCTAATCGGAGGTGAGCAATGATCGATCACGGCTTGGACGATGATCATCCAAAGTCAATTCACTGCAGAACTGCCGCCCGATGCCTGCAGCAATATCTCGATAGCGAACTTAGGGACGAAGTACTCGTCGAAGCGATCAGCTACCATCTGGAACTTTGCCGAGACTGCGGCATGGAGGCGGAAACATATAGCCGTATAAAGGTTGCGATCGCATCAGAGGGTAAGGCGTTTGACTCGGAAACAATGGTCAGGTTGAATCGGTTTCTCGATGAGCTCCTCTGATCCCTCGGGGCTTGCCAGCGCTAACTTTAGAGACACTTATTAGAGATACTTAGGTTCGAATTAGCCTTCTTGACGTGCCTGTTAACCAGCGAGTAGATCTGGCGTTGTTTGCCTCATTTCCGATCAGGAGACAGAAAGTCCAGTTACGACGATTTTGTTGCCCTCCACGCTCTCGTGAACTACTACGGGATATTTGCCATTGAGGGTAGTTGTAAGTGTTATTCCAACCGGAGTTGTAGTTTTCACTATTTCATTTACAAAAAGAGGGGTAGTGGAATAGAGCTTTTGACCCATCAATTGTGCAGGGAAGCTTACATTTGGACCGAGGAGTTTAAGCCAGTCCGGCCGATTTTGCGACAGAGAGTGGAGCATTGCAAACCAGAGGTTCAGCCCTGAAGCCTCAAAGCTGAGAGTGGCGGGAGATTGGATGAAGGTAGAACTTGGCGAACCCGAGAAACTCATTGTTCCCATCATCTGGGAGTTGGTCGATAGGGTAATTCCTTGCTGAACGAGGGTTGGTGGAGCGGGTACGACGAGGTTAGGAATTGCCACCGTCGATTCCGTGGGCTGCTTCAGATTTTCGGTCGAAACCGGAACAGTTTTGAGGTACTTAGCGGTCACTATGTATCGCGTAGGAGTGTAGAAGAGTGCCGTAGTGGGCCAGCAGGTATCTAGCACCACTCCGCCGACGGCACCGAACTTGAAGATTGCGCCCGGGTGGGTGACTTGATGCCCGGTGACCGTGAAGACCATCACCCCGCATGGCACGACGTATTTGATTTCATCGCCTACCTGGAGATTGTCAATTTGTGAAAAGAAGCTAACGTCGTGGGCTGCCAGCAGGCCGGTACCAGTTTTACTCGGCCAAGGGGTACTGGGGTCGTGACCTATTGAAGTCTCTAAGGTGACCGGGTCGATACCCTGTACCACTGAAGCGAAAAGGCCAAGTTTCGGAATGTCGAGGATTCCGGGCCCCGGCATTGCTGCACAAGTGCTACCAGAGGGAGAATTTAGCACTCGCTTTATGTTTTGAATTTGTCCCTTGAGGATGGTTTGTGAACCGATGGACGACCTATGGTTCCAATACAGTGGGTAGCCGATGCCGATCGCTGCAACGAGGACCAGGATCACGCCAACGATTAGCTGTATTAACCTTAGTCTCCTTCTTGCGCGTCCCTTGGTTGGCTCTGTTGGCCCCTTCGCATTTGGGGGAACTTCGTCATGGTTGCCTTCCGATGGCGTGTCATTCATGAGCTGATGATCTCCTCCGGAGTTAATTGTAGCGGCCGTAATGTAGGGCCACTAGCTGAATTGATGGCCTTTATGGATAAATTCGAAGGAGTCATTGCTCGGTTTAATTGGGATCTACGTGCGAGTCTACGTGCCGGCATTACTTGATTCACAAGCTGACCTGAAGGAAATAGGTTAGTTTCGCCAGTTGTCTAGTCACTCTATTTTCTTCTATTGCCATTGAGCAGAGGATTTCAGATTAATTTGCGCCCCACCTTCTCCCCTTACCAGAATGGGGTGTGGGGCGGAATGCCCCTGGCTTTAGCCATGGGGATGTAGAGCCCCACCAGGGCGAAGCCCTGAGACCTGCGCTCAAACGTTGCGCTGATTAGCCACGTACTGCTTGATGATCTCTAACGGGGCACCGCCGACTGTAGCGACATCTTACCTGGTAACTAGGGGGCGTGTGATTGGGCGTGTGATTGGAATTGACTGGGGAGTGAATGAGATAGCCACCACAACCGACGACGACTACGACTTCCCTCATCCAGAAAGAGGCAAATCAGCCCAAGCCCGTCTTAGTCGCTATCAACGCCAGATGGCTCGACGTAGGC
>JAKBHQ010000209.1 GCA_021836665.1 Thermoplasmata archaeon | reverse complement strand
GCCAGGATTTGCGCTAAAGAGGAAATTAACTGGTGATCCGTCTGGTGCCGAAGAAAGATCGACCCTGAACCTGGCATTAGCAAGCCTGAGTTCACGGAGATACTCCTCCACTTTTATTGAAACGGCACTGGCCGATTCGGCGCGAGCTGATCTGACCAAAGACTGTTCTTTGGCCAGTGCTTCCCTAATCTCAGCAAGTCGATTCAGTAACGAATCACGTGATGCGTCAAAATTATTCAGCTCCTCAAACTCTAAAGTCGCCTTCTCATGGTGACCTAGCACCTCAGAAAGAGTAGGACCATACTTTCTTTTGGCTTCGTTGATTACTACTAGTCTGCGCCTCAGATAGTCGAGCCTCTCCGGGTCTTCGTCAAGACCATCCAAAAATTCCCCTAGTTCACTAGCTATGTCGTCTAGCTCCACCACGACCGAGCGAATCCGATCTACCATCTTCGAAAACGTACCATCCGCTGATAGCCAATGAAGTGAGCCAGCGATAAGGTCCCTGCCAGATCCATTTCCACGATCAGTGCTAATCGCCTCCAATCCCATGGAAGCAGCCCGTCTGATTTCGTCAACTCGAGAAAGGATAGCTATTTCGGCCTCAAGTCGATCATCTTCATCTGGCTCAATTGGCAATAGTCGGCCAATCTCATCGATCTGGAAACCGAGCAAGTCAAGTCTCTGTAATCGGAGCGACTCAGTTTGGATAAGTTCGTCGATGCGAGCACTCGTTTCCCTTTCAGCGAGAAGGAGCCGCTTTAACTCTCTTGTATCAATTGACCCAAATGAATCGACTAGCTCTAGCTGTGTTTGGGCTTTGGAAAGGCTTGTGCTCAGGTTCTGAGAGAAAAGCTCGACCATGTTTTGGCACACTTCTGAGATCTCAGCGGCGGACACGAGCTTGCCATCAATATAAGCCTTGGATCTCCCTGACCTGTTTATCTCCCTACGTAGTACTAATTCGGACACACCGTCGCTAAACAGACCAGTTACCTCGGCGGACTCCTCGCCTTCTCGGATCATTTCGGGAATAGCTTTCGAGCCTAAAAGAAGCTCGATAGCGCTGACTATCATGGTCTTCCCCGCGCCCGTCTCCCCGGTCAGGGCGATCAAACCACCGGGAAGGTCCATTTCGACCTCGCCTATAACCCCAAGATTCATCACCCTCAATACAGAGAGCAACCCCTAAACCCCCATCTCTTTGGAGTCCAAACCGAACTTTACCTTGAGGATCTCGTGGAAGCGCCGATTGTCAAATGTAATCAAGTGAGCACTCCTTGTGGCCCTTTTGCAAAGGACGGAATCGCCACTAGAGATAGTTGCGACGTGTTGTCCATCGATCATCACCGAAGCGGGTGGGCCATCACACATCTTCAACTCGATGCTTTCTGTCGGAGCCAACAGCATGGATCGATCAAAGAGCATATGAGGCGATATCGGCGTCAATAGTATCGCCTCTAATGTCGGCGAAGCTATTGGCCCCCTAGCCGAGAGATTGTATCCCGTTGAACCGGTGGGAGTCGCTACGATCAACCCATCGGTGTCATAGCGCAAAAAGTGGGTACCGGCTATTTCGACGGAAACCTGAATAACGTGTCCCGAATGCAGCCTTTCGACGACCACTTCATTAAGAGCGGTAGCGTTTCGAATTGGCCTTAGATCGTCGTCGTGGCGGCCCCAGGCCGAATGGAGTTCCGGATTGCCAGTGACAGTAACTGACAGAGTCATTCTTCTTTGGATTCGATAATCTCCTCCAAAATACCTAGCCAAGGCCGTGCCAAGATCCTTGGGTTCAATCTCGGTGAGGTAACCCAGCCTTCCCAGGTTTACACCGAGTATTGGAAGTTCCCACAGCGATCCAATCTCGACCGCACGTAGCATAGTACCGTCGCCACCGAGGCTGAGGATTAACTGGCAGTGTTCCACTGCGCTTGGAGTCTCCTCAAGATAGACGACGCTGTGGCCGAGCGACTCCAGCAACTTCTTTGAACTCGCGGCTAATTCTTTGGCCTCACTTCTATTCGGGTGTACAACAAACCCAACAGTGGTCACGGCACAAACCTAGCTTCCACGAGCAAACAACTACCTAATCTTCCTGGCTTCTTACTTCAAGAAATAATTTGGAGCAACCGACACTCAACTGGCCATTCAATTGAATCACCAACGTGCATCTTATGGCCGATTAGGGACGGCGGCCACAGCCGAATCTACCAGTGCATCGAACGGAAAATGATCTACTGTTTCAACGGTCCCGACTGTCGCACAAATGAAGAACTCTTGATTCCCAGCAGCACCGCGTAGCCTAGAGGGTACCATCCCTCCAACTCGAAATCCGACCCCTCTAAGCAGCTCTGCTGCGTCAAGAAGTACTGAACCCCACAAAGAAGGATCTTTAATTACCCCCTTAGCCCTAGAAGCGTCCCGGTGCCCAACTTCAAATTGGGGTTTTACTAGGATTACTAGCTGGCAGCGACTATTTGGGCTGCAAATACGATAGAGGTCATCAACAACTGAACGGATTGAAATAAACGAAAGATCCGCCGTCACCAAGTCGTAACTTTTGGGTATCGGATCAGATGGGACAAATCCTCGAATATCGGTCTGTTCAAGAACTATCACCCGTTGGTTAGTCCTAAGTCGACTATCGAGTTGGGCTCGCCCCACATCAATAGCAACCACGAGCTCGGCACCCCTTTGCAGTAGGCAGTCGACAAAACCGCCCGTCGAGGAACCTATATCCATACAGGTCCACCCCGCGGGGGTCAGCCCAAAGTCATCAAGTGCTCCCTCGAGTTTCTCGCCTCCCCTGCCTACAAAACGATTCTTCTTCGTCACCGCTAGCTGATCAGATCGAAAAATCCTGCGCGCAGCCTTTTCGGCTGTAGATCCGTTAACTAGGACTTGACCTGATCCGATTAACTCCTGTGCGATAGCACGGCTCAAAGCCAAGCCACGTTCGACCAGAGCCTGGTCAAGCCTGGCTGACCCTTTAGACAATCTGGCTTACCGAACCATCTTTGCTGTCACCCTCTCCCGCAAGGAGCTATGACGGGTTGGATGTATTATCGGTCTCGGCAGGCGTCGGAGTGGCTACCGAAGAACTCTCGGCTTCTGTAGCTTTGGGGACGGCCGCCGACCTTCTGCGAGCAGCTGGACGTGGAGCGGCCGGCTTTGTAGCGGAATCTTTTTCAGTTGGAGGCTTTGGCGCCGCTGTTCTTGTCGAAGTTGCCCTCGTCGAAGTTGCCCTCGTCGCAGCTGGTTTAGCGGTCGTGGCCTTAGACGGAGCCGTCTTCGATGCAGAATCCTTCGCTATATCGGACTTTTCCTTTGCAGTGGCAGAGGCAGTAGTCTCTGCTTTTTCGGTCGAATTCTCTCCTGAAGCAGCCTTTTCCTCTTTGGTTGGCTTGTCATCCTTAGTCGGCTTGGCGTCTTTGTCCGGCTTCTGCTTCTTGGAGAAGGTACCCATGTACTGGCTCATAAACTTCTCGAATAGCTTCTGAAGCTCATCCGCCCGAACCAGACCAATCGCCTTGGCCTGCCTCTCAACTTCTTTCCTAATCATCTCGGCAAGTGCCTCGGACGACTTTTTGGACTTCTCCAACATCTCCTCGGCAGCAGCGTTGATCCGCTCACGCTGGACTTCACCCGCGTGCTGAAGCTCTTTTACTAATTCTTCAAAACGAGCCTGGGAAAGCTTCGCGGTCGACATCCAGGTATCTGCAAACTTTTGAAAGAGATCTTTTTGTTGCGCCATAACACCCAAGGATAGCCTAAATACGCCGACCTTCGCCAGGACAACCTCCAAAGTCTTATTATCCAATTACGCCATGAGACCAGCGGCCCCGCTCGAAGGTGGTTTTTTTAGCGGCGCTGACTTACCAGCTATCCGCTATTGTTCAACAGGCCCAGCAACAACCACTTGTTGCAAATAGTTTTTGAACTGCTAGTTAATGCAAAAGAATATTCCTACAAAGAAGTCAAATCGGATATTAAATTGGACTCACACTGGCATACCCCAGCCAGACCGCAGCTGTTGTTCGCTTACCTGCCTACCCACTTCGCGGAACGCTTCTCCAGAAACGCAGACATTCCTTCCTGGGCGTCCTGGCTCTGAGATGCGCCGGCCATTGCCTCAATGGCTAGTGAATAGGCATCTCTTTGACCAAGGTCCATCTGGCGATACATAATCGCCTTGCCTACCGCTTTCGAATAGGTTGATCCTCGAGTCGCCCTTTTCAGCAGCGAAATAACAGCTTCTTCCAGCTTGTCGTCTTCGACCGCATAATTTATAAGTCCCCATTGCTGGGCCGTTTCCGCATCGATTACGTCGCCGCACATTCCCATCTCGAAGCCTCTTTTTCGCCCGACGTTTCTAGCCACCGCCACCAGAGGAGTATGGCAGTACCAGCCACCCTTTCCACCAGGTGTCGCAAATCCAGCCGACTTAGCCGCCACGGCCAAATCACACGAAGCCACTAACTGACAGCCGGCGGCTGTGGCTAAAGCGTGAACCTTGGCAATTGTCGGTTGCGGAATACTCTGCAGGAGGGTCATCATTTCGGTACAGGTTGTCAACAGGGTGCGCATGAAGCTGATATCCGCTCCGGCCATGTCCGCAAAATCATGGCCAGCTGAAAACACTGGGC
>JAKBHQ010000306.1 GCA_021836665.1 Thermoplasmata archaeon | reverse complement strand
ACCCTACCTGAGTCATCGAGTGTCACCAAGGTCTCGTCCACGGTACCGTGATAGCACCAGTCGAAAACGAGAATTTGTCTTCTCCTAGTTACGAATCGAGCTAGACGTAAGGCGAAACGGTTCGCATCGGTCGCAGACAGGGCGAACTGCCACTTGTTGAGTCCGAATCTTTCGGTAAGGGCTTTGGCTACTTCGATAGAGTCTTCTGACGGCATCATGGTGGTAATAGCGATTTTTGATTGCTCTACTATCGCCTCTGCGAGATAGACGGGTGCATGTCCGGTCATCGCCCCGGTATCACCGAGGGCAAAATCGACATATTGACGACCGTCAATGTCGGTTATCTTTGCCCCCGTAGCTGAACGGGCAAAGATCGGGAATGCCCCTGGCCACCTCTTCATCCATGCCATTGGTACTCCACCAAGCAGGTGTTCGCGGGATTTCCTGTACTGCTCGTTAGATTTGGGATGCTCTTCAATAAAACGATCAGACTCTTTTGCTAATGCCGATTTGAGCTTTCCTCTATCGATCACTTGTCCCCCACCTCATCTAGGAATCCGTTGTAATTTATCTAATTTACAAATGATTTGTGTTCGGTTTGGGTATTTTGGTTGGATTTCCGTGGGGATAGTCGCAAAGGGTCGGAATTGAAGCGTGGAAGAAAACCGAGTGAAAACCGATTCGCCTACGCGGGTGTGAGCATGCGCATGCCAAACTGTAAGGATCTAGTTGGGGCCATGGAGATTTGCAAAGCGTTTTTGATCCGAATGACATAGGTGCCTGTCGCTGGAGGGCCGTCGATACGGCGGTGTCCAGGTCGTCGGCGCTCTCTTCCAAGGAGGCAGGAAACTTAGAATTTGTACAAAACACCACTCGGTCGGCGTCCACTACAGACACCGACCTTGTAAACCTCTGGATGCTGTTTCTTCCGGTTGCCGGTGCACCTCCGATTGCACGTGGTGAACCTGCATTTGGCGGAGACTCGCTAGGGGATTAGTTTCCCTCTGGTCCGGCGATGTCTTCCTCTAGAGCGTCTGGCCCGCCGGCGATGTCTTCCTCTAAAGCGTCTGGCCCGCCGGCGACATCTTCCTCTAGGGCGTCAGATCCACCGGCGACATCTTCCTCTAGGGCGTCAGATCCACCGGCGACATCTTCCTCTAAAGCGTCTGATCCACCGGCGACATCTTCCTCTAAAGCGTCTGGTCCACCCATAATGTCACTTCGACTTGACTTGTCGTCGCTTAAAGCCACGGTTCCTCCTCAGGAGCACACTCAAGGGCAATTGTAGCTTAGTGCCAGTTTAAATGCTCTGCGAGGTGGCAAGTGTTTGGATTGGGAGGAGCTAGCTTAACTCGAGCAGAGTCTTGATAAAACTAGCGACCAATCGATCAAAAACCAGAACTCTAGTCGGCTGCCAGAGTAGCGATCGGGGATGGGTTAATTCGATTGTTTTTCCATAGTACTCACTTGATTGGCATTGAACCCTCCCCATGGTTAAAGCGGGGGCATTGTCCCATACACCCCATGGTGGTAAGTCGATATGTGTGGCAATTGGAAGGAAGGGCCAGAACAGCAGGGGTAATTGGCTCGGGTAAAATTAAGGCGTCGAAGCGCTAAAAGTTCCTTTTCGGCATTATAACTTGGTCGGTCTAACGCTAACTGACCGCCGATCCCATCAGAGGGTTCGTATTTTATTCAGCCACTGGCCGATGCTCCACCGAGCCGCTCTGGTTGTTTCTATAGACCGTCTTGGGCTGGCAGACTTAAAAGAGCGTCTCAGGTGATCTTATATTATTTGAGTTTTGGCGGATTAAATGCTCGGATCTACTCTGCCTGTTCAGCTAGTCGGTAATGGTTATCTACTCTGTATCACTAGCCTTGTTGTACGAGTCGCTTTACTGACACCAAGCCCTCCTCGGGTGCGAGCAGTCAAGGGCGGCATAGATGCTATCAAGACTCCAAGGAGCTGTTTTTGGTGACGGTTGATGACCTTCTGGTTCAGTTGGAAGGAATATTGAAGCGGGCGGAAAGCCACTTTAGCGAAGCTGAAAAGGTAGCGGATCTTCGCGAGCTCGAGCTCAGCTACATCGGGAAGAAGGGCTTTTTGGCCGAGATCTCCGCAGAGCTGAGGAATCTAGATCCCGAGGCAAGGAAGGTAGTCGGCGAGGTACTGAACCAAGTCCGCTCGAAGGTGGTGGGTTATTCAGACGCCGCAAGGGTTGTGCTGGTTGCCAGGGAGACCGAGCAGCGCATCGCTTCTGAGGCACAGGACCTATCGGAGTTTCTGGTTAGCAAGAACGATGGCATCGGGTCGGTCCATTTGATTTCACAGACTAGGGCGGAACTCGAAGACGTCTTCGTCGGAATGGGATTTGTCGTCGAAGACGGACCGGAAGTCGAAAGTGAATGGAATAACTTTGAGGCGCTAAATATCCCCCGCCACCACCCGGCACGGGCTTCGCAAGATAGCTTCTTTTTAGATTTTGGATCAGCTAACTCGGTGCTGTTGCGAACCCATACCTCACCGACGCAGATTCGGGTTATGTCTACTCAGTCACCGCCGATTTACGCCGTTATGCCCGGAAGGGTCTATCGAAGAGACACCGCCGATGCTCGCCACACGCCAGCTTTTCACCAGATTGAAGGATTAGTCGTAGATAGAGGGATTAACTTTGCTCACCTTGCGGGGACTATTGACACATTCACTAAGGCTTATTTCGGCCCTAACAAGACTTCCAGATTGCGCCCGGCATACTTCCCGTTCACTGAACCTTCGGCTGAATTCGAAATAACCTGCACTATCTGCGACGGAGTCGGATGCAGAACCTGTTCCAATACCGGGTGGATCGAACTCGGCGGTTGCGGAATGGTCCACCCGAATGTCTTGAAGTCGGTCGGCTTAGATCCAGAGGAGTGGAGTGGCTTTGCATTCGGCTTTGGAATCGACCGCTGTGCTCAAATGAAGCACGCTATTTCCGACGCACGAGTCTATCTAGACAATGACATCCGTTTTCTGGCGCAGTTCTGATTTAGGGGTATAAATGAAGGTTCTTTTGTCCTGGTTATCGGAGTTTGCCGATTTTTACTCTTTGGACGACGATAGCGGGACTGATGCTGTGTCCGATGCCCTCGTGGGGACTTTGGCCGACGCTATGAATAACCTCGGTCTCGTCGTCGAAGAGATAGACAGAATCGGTGAAAATCTTGACTTGGTTTACGTAGCAAAGGTAATCGAGATAGAGGCGATCAAGGGCGCCGACAGGATCAGACGGGTGATCGTCGACGTCGGTAATCAAGGCGAGATACAGGTTGTGTGTGGTGCGTTCAACTTTGTCGTTGGCGATTATGTGCCATATGCGGCAATTGGTGCGGCTCTCCCCAATGGACTGAAAATTAAGGCAGCCAAGATGCGCGGTGTCGACTCCTTTGGGATGCTCTGTTCTAAAACAGAGCTTCGCCTAGGGTCGGATGCAGGCGGGTTAATGATACTCGATAAGGCACTTCTCCCGGGGACGCCTTTAGCCGAGGCACTCTCGATCAAGCCGGATATCCTTTTCGACCTCGCGATAGAGGCTAATAGGCCGGATGCAAATTCTGTGATCGGCGTCGCCAGGGATCTGGCGGCCCATTTCCGCCTCCCATTCTGTCAGCCATCGTCCCGAGTATTCGAGATGACGGCGGATGATGAGCTAAAGCGGGCGAAGGTTTTGGATGAAAGCCTGTGTGACCGACTCCTACTTGCCAAGATCGAGGGTGCTTCAAGGCTACGCGTAAAGGGGTTTGTACCGCTAAGGCTGGAACTCTGTGGAATGAGATCGATAAGTCCAGTAGTGGACGCTTCGAACTACGTTATGCTAGAGCTCGGCCAGCCAACACATCCATACGACGCAGATAAGCTCCCGTCCAAGGTCGTGTCAGTAAGGGCGGCTGAACCTTCCGATGAATTGGTGACTTTGGATAACGTAGTCCGAAAGTTGGCAGTCGATAAGGATAACGGCTCGGGCGATATTGTTATCGTTGATTCAGATGACAGGGTCGTCGGCCTCGCTGGAATCATGGGAGGAGAGTCCTCGGAAATATCCGATTCTACTGATTCGGTTCTTTTGGAGCTGGCGCACTTTGAACCATCTACTATCGCTAGGACTTCGAAGAGGATGCAGCTTAGGTCGGAGGCTTCCGCCCGTTTCGAAAGGGGTGTCGACCCCGAGCTACCGCCGATAGCCCTCGCTAGGTTCTGCGAATTGCTAGAGGCAAAACCGTCGGCGATGCTCGAGGTAGTTCCGTACCTTTTCGAACCGGAACGGGTCAAGGTTCGTTTTGCAAAGCTGAATTCGTATTTGAATCACGAGTTTCTAATTGATGAGGTCAAGGGTCTGTTGGAGCCGATCGGATTCGGCGTTGTTCCACTTGAAGAAGACCTATTAGTAACGGTTCCAAGCTTTCGCCCAGATTGTGCCATCGAAGTAGACATCATAGAGGAGGTCGCAAGGCACTACGGGTACTCTAGAGTGGATAAACTCCGTCTCAATCCGCCTCAAGTCGGAGGGCTTACCAGGCAGCAGAAGTTGCGGAGGGGGATCAGGGCCTTCGCAAGGGATAATGGATTCAATGAGATGTGGGGGAGCTCGATGCTCTCACCGTCGGAGCACT
>JAKBHQ010000151.1 GCA_021836665.1 Thermoplasmata archaeon | reverse complement strand
ATGCCGCATTCTCGCTCGCTGGTCCGGACGTCGGATCTCCGGTATTGAGATTTGCTTCAGGAGGGTCGGCATTCTATGGTCCGATCATCCAGCGAATTCCCTCCAATGAGGATGGTATCAGGCTGCTCGAAGCAGTGCGGACTTTGTCCCAGCTAGAAGCGGTGTACGAACTAAAAAGGGGGCGTAGTGGAACGCCCGAGGTTTCGTAGTCGCCTTCGCCGACGAGAAGAGCTCGTCGGCGAAGCACGATTAAGTGGCGCCTTAGTCTTGCGATAAGCCTCTGATATTCCAACAAGGTCGTTGCTTTGCTCAATTTCCCTAGCCGATCCTCCGGGTAAATCAAAAAGTGGGTAGGCTCGCAGGGTTTCTACAACTATGCGTTGCAGCTATGCTCGCTCGACGGGACATCAGCGGTGTATGCCCGATCTAAATGGTCTATTTTGAAACCTAATTCCTCGTAGAGCTTCAAGGCGGGAAGATTTCCTGAGTCAACATAAAGCATGGCTTGGGTTAAGCCCGCCTTGGAGAGCTGACAAAGGGCATAAATGCACATCTGGCGACCGATTCCCCTTCCAGCGAATGCTGGGTCGGTAGCTATAACATAAATTTCACCTAGTGGCGGCTCGTGATCAGAATGAATTTTTGTCCAGCAAAAAGCTGCGAGCTTTCCATCGATGTGGTGAAGGTAGAACCCTGAAGGGTCAAACCAAGTCTCCGCTTCGCGTTCTACAATCGTGTCGAGATGCCAATCTCCCTGCTCTGGATGCCAGGCAAAGGCCCGGTTATTAACGGCTAGCCATTCATCTTCGTCCTTACCGACGATGAAGCTTCTTGTGCTAAAGTTCGCTTCGGGCTTAAATTCGGTTGGCAGGGGGAGTCTCATCTGCAGTAAGTCCCTCCCTCTGGTCAGACCTGCCGATTCGGCGAGGGAGTCAAAGTATGCCGTAGGTTTGGCAATCCATAGGTGCAGATGCCCTCCACCTTGTTTTGAAATTTCCCCTATCCCGGCGGTGAGTAACCTCTGACCCACGTCAGATTTATCGTTTCGAAACTGAGGGTGAATGAGCAATTCAAGCGCCCAGGATTGGGCACCTTTCGATATCTGAAGGTAGCCGACCAACCTCGACATTCCGTGGATATGGGCGGTAAGTCCTAGGACGCCTTTTCTTCCTCCTTGGACAAGATCAAGCCAGGTGTGGTCTTCTAGGGCCTTGTGAAGGTCCGTTGATTCGATCTCCTTGGCAAGTCGAAGGATCGATGATATGTCACGCTCGCCTACGCGCCTCTTGATCTCGATTCCATCCATGACCAACAAATTAGTATGTGTACAAAATAATTTGGAGGTCATAGCTCCAACTTGTGGAGGTGCTAGGTAGTAAACTCCAGCTGGATCCGTATGGGATTGATTACAAATTGTTTGCTGGGGAGCACTGTGAATCCGATTGTTCGGGTGGCTACGAAAGACGATTCGCTTGAGATAGTTCGACTAAGAAGGCTGATGTTCGAAGAAATGGCCCTGGGTCGGTCCCGCTCGGGGATTTGGGAAGAGGAGTGCGTCGCCTTTTTTGACCGAACGATCACCGATGGCAGCGTAATTGCGATTGTGGCTGAAGATAGAGAGTCAAAAGGCGAAGGCCTGCTTAGCACGACTGCGGCGATTATTTGTCCTCGCATTCCTGCCCCTGGTATAGCTTTCGCGAACGAAGCTCGACTGACTTCGATATTTACCGTTCCAAGGTTTCGTCGGGCTGGTCTAGCCAAGATATCGATGTTGTTGATGATGGATGTCTTAAAGTCAAAAGGGGTTGGCAGGGCGGACCTTGTTGCTTCCCCTGAAGCCGTCGAACTGTACCGGAATCTCGGTTTTAGAGAACCGTTAAATCGTGCACTCGTGTGGCAAGTTGTCGAGGGATAAATCCGAGGGACAAAAGTGTCGTTTTGAGACCAGTCGTTTTGTGCCCAGGTTTAGTGGGATAGCTCGCTTGGGCTCAACTCCAAGTTAGTGCCTTGACTACGACCAAGGGGGCCTAACATTTCCTAATGAAGGAGATAAAAAAAGAGCTGGTTCAAAGGTTGTCCACTCTCTACCCGGGTGATGCTGCTTCGCTTTGTGAACTTCGCTTCGAAGGACCTTTCCAACTTGCTGTAGCTACGATCCTCTCGGCGCAGTGCACCGACAAGGTTGTCAATTCGGTGACCAAGTCGCTATTTGGGCTTTTCCCTGACGCAAAGTCATTGGCAGGAGCAGATCTGCATAGGGTCGAAGAACTCATCAGACCAACCGGTTTTTACAGGAATAAGGCACAGAATATTATTTCGTTCTCTCGTGAGCTGGTAGAGCGGTACGGCGGGGACGTCCCCGACACCATCGATCGGCTGGTTGAGCTAAGTGGAGTGGGTCGTAAAACGGCCAATGTGATCGTGACAGTTGGATATTCCAAGCCTGGAATTGCCGTCGATACCCATGTAATTAGGCTAAGTAGGCGGCTTGGACTTACCGAGTTCGCCGATCCAGAAAAGATTGAGATGGAACTGCTGGGGTGGTTGGATCCCGAGGAAGCCGCCGCTTTCGGCCTGCGACTGATACTGCACGGTAGGCGGGTATGCTCGGCCAGGAAGCCAAAATGCCAAGTGTGCCCGCTGGGAGATATTTGTCCAAGCTTTAGCGATCTGTGATCAATTAACCACATCAAGTTAAACACGGATAAATTATCAAGTTAAACACGGATAAATTTGCGTAACCTGTGGCGACGGGGCCGGTGTTCAAAGATCACAAGTGTTCTTCTTGGTTGCTGCCACGGACCGCAGGGAACATATATCAACCGTGCTGAGATAGCGCGTGGATTTCGACAGCAAGCACCGTTCCAATCTAAAGTTGCCCGCTTCGACCTTTTCAGTCTGTTTTCATGCGTCCGAAATATGCGGCTGAAGGAAGAGACCGGCATACAAGTCTTCCTCATGAAACGACCTCGGTGAGTAACTGGGGAAGAAAAGCGACTGCCGGAGCTATAACTTCCTACAACGCCGTGCACGTTGACTGGAACCGCTAAGCGTCGGCCTCTTGGTTGAAGCATAGACCTACGCAGATCGAAAACGTTGATGGGAAGGCACACCTTGTCACACGCGCTACCTTTCTACTGCTTTACCGAAGAGAGGTAGGCTCAACGAAGCTGGTACCTTTTCAGGCGAACCGATAAATTCCAATCAAATTAGAGCCAGTAGTTCCGCAGATCAGACGCCGTTTTTACTGTCGATTCTGAGCCTTTTCCAGTCGCCTCACCGCAGATAGGATCGACCTTTCGGCTTGGTAGAGCTCCGAGGCGATCGCTTCCTGCTTTTCGGTGTATTTCTGATCGGCTAGTGCGGCGATCCTTTTGGCTATCTCACCTAGGCTGAACTCTAGACTAGAGAGTTCGGCTTTTATTTCTTGTGCCATCTATGTTCAATCTACCTAATCCGTAACGGCTGACTGCGTGCAGCCAATGGGCGGTGTCTAGGGAGCATAGTTCTGAAAGTCGGGCGAGTCGATGTCGTTATTGGCCAGCAAGTGATATTTGGAGTGAAAAATTGCTAAGAGTCATCGATCTGAGCGGGGCTGGACCGGATTATTCGGGCGTTATCCCTCGACCAAAAATTGTCGGTGATCTTCCGGTTTCAGCTGTTAGGGATATTATTCAGCAGGTTAGAGAGCACGGCGACCAAGCGCTCTTGGATCTAACAAAGAAGTTCGACTCGGTGAGTCTTTTGAATATAGAGGTTACGCGAGACGAGATTGACGATGCCTACTCGAAGATCGATCCACAGCTTAGAGATGCGCTAGAGGCGGCTGCCTTTGGGATCGAGGAGTACCATAAGTTAGAGTTAGAGGAGCCAAAACACTTTGACAACCGCGGCATAAAGGTCATCCATAAAGCTATTCCTATGTCTAGAGCTGGATGCTATGTGCCGGGCGGGCTTGCCAGGTATCCATCTTCGGTCCTGATGACGGCAGTTCCAGCAAAGGTGGCCGGGGTCAAAGAGGTTTTCCTGGTAGTACCACCTACGAAGTCTGGTGGAGTTGATCTAGCAACATTGGCGGCGGCGAAGATCGCTAGTGTTGACCGGGTCTTCAAGGTTGGGGGCGCTCAGGCGATTGCCGCCCTAGCCTACGGGACCGAGACTATACCCAAGGTTGACACCATCGTGGGCCCGGGGAACGTCTATGTGTCCGTAGCAAAGCGAGAAGTCGCTGGACAGGTAGCTATTCCTTCCTCGTTTGCTGGTCCGTCAGAAGTGGTAGTGGTCGCTGACTCATCGGTTCCCGCTAAGTGGGCGGCAATGGACGTGATCGTCCAGGCTGAGCACGGTCCAGATGGGCTAGCCTGGCTTGTGACTTGGGATCAAAAATACGCTTTGGAGGTATCCAAGGAGGTCGAGACAATACTCCAAAACTCCCCGAGGGCGACAGAAACCCTTAGGACCCTGAGGGACGGAGGTTACGTTGCCCTGGTACGGGATAGGGCGCAAGCTCTTGAAGTTGCCAACGAGATAGCGCCTGAACACCTGGAGCTCCTTTACCAGCATGCCCAGGATGATCTCGATTTAGTACAAAATGCGGGGGCGGTTTTTTACGGCCCGTTATCACCCGCCAGCTTTGGTGACTATGTCGCTGGC
>JAKBHQ010000281.1 GCA_021836665.1 Thermoplasmata archaeon | reverse complement strand
CAAGTCCTCGGTAGTGAGGACCCCATTTAAGACGGGTATCGAGTTCTCCATCGCCACCTTAGAGAGTCCAGACGCACTCTGAGAGACAACTACGTCATAGTGTGAGGTTTCCCCGCGGATCACTGCGCCAAGGGCAATAATTGCATCATACCTAGATGTCTTAGCTAATTCCTGGGCAATGAGCGAAAGTTCAAGGGCTCCAGGAACCCAGTAGGTATCTATGTCTGACCCTTTGGCCCCGTGTCGGAGCAGACAGTCGGTAGCGCCATCTATGAGCGACTTGGTAATAAATTCATTGAAGCGCGAAGCCACGATGGCGAATCTCTGTCCAGCAGCGGAAAGAGCCCCGGCGTAGTGGCTGAGTTCTTCGCTATCCCTTTTCATTTTTCCTCCAAAACGATGGATCCATAGTGGACCCCGTTCCAACCCTTAAGAGCAATACTGACTACTTATTCTCGAATACTGAATCGTCCAGGCCCTCGATTAGGTGACCGAGACGGTCTCTTTTGGTCTTCAAATAGTCGATGTTGTACCCGTTAGGTTCGATATTTAGACCTACCCTGCCAACGATGTCGAGGCCAAATCCGCTGAGACCGCCGTACTTCGACGGGTTGTTAGTGATCAGGCGCATTTTCGAGACACCCAAGTCAACTAGCATCTGCGCTCCAATGCCATACTCGCGAGAATCTATTGGTAGCCCCAGTTCTAGATTGGCGTCAACGGTGTCACGGCCCTTTTCCTGCAGCGAATAGGCACGCAGTTTGTGGGCGAGTCCGATTCCACGGCCCTCATGGCCCCTTAGATACACCACCACGCCGGAACCTTGCTCGGCGATCATCTCTAGCGCTGCGTTCAGCTGAGGGCCACAATCACATCGGAGTGAACCGAATACGTCACCGGTCAGACACTCGCTGTGTACTCTAACCAACACTCCCTCTTCGTCGTCCAAATCCCCCATGTAGATAGCAAAATGCTGCTCTCCATCCAAAAGTGACTCATACACGACGCATTCAAACTCTCCAAAGACCGTTGGCAGCTTCGCTTGGGCGTCTTCGACCCGCCTGACTAGCCTTTCTTTTTGATGCCGATAGCGCACCAGATCGGCTATCGAAATCATCTTCAGGTTGTGCTCGGCTGCGAGCGCCTCGAGTTCATCGAATCTGGCCATGTGGCCCTTATCTTTAGATACGATCTCGCATATTACTCCGGCCGGATATAGCCCGGCGGCGATCGCCAGATCAACCGCCGCTTCGGTGTGGCCACCTCGCTTGAGGACCCCGCCCTCCCGATATCGAAGGGGGAAGATATGTCCCGGCCTGCTTAGTTCGTCTGGCTTAGTGTCTTCGTCGATCAGGGCAAGGATCGTGGTCGCCCTATCCTTTGCGGAGATCCCGGTCGAGGTACCTTTAAGCGCGTCGATCGAGACGGTAAAAGCGGTGCGATTTGACTCAGTGTTGTTCTGAACCATGAGTGGAATTCCCAGCTCGTCGAGCCTTTCACCGATTATCGGCACACAGATAAGACCGGAGGTATGTTGGGTGAAAAAGGCGATCTTCTCTTGGGTGGCAAACTCAGCCGCCATTATAAGGTCGCCTTCATTCTCGCGATCTTCGTCGTCAACGACAATCACCATTTCGGCGTTCTTTATCGCTTGAATCGCTTCCTCAATAGTGGATAATGCCAACGGTCTCTCCTAATTTCTGGCGCTACCCGACCCCGCTCCCCACCTATTCGCCTCTTACCAATGGGGTCGAAGAAAAGAGCCTCTCAACATATTTGGCAAGAACGTCGAATTCGAGATTCACCGTATCGCCCGGGCCTTTGTATCCCAGTGTAGTTACCTTGGAGGTATGAGGGATTACCGAGACGGAAAAGCCGTCTTCAAAGAGTTTCACTACCGTCAAAGATACCCCATCAACTGCAATCGAGCCTTTTTCCACTATGTATCTTGTCATCTCGCTGGAACATTTGATCCTAAGTTGTGGCGCAGCGCTCAGGATCGTTCCGATCTGATCGACATGTCCTTGAACGATATGGCCATCCAGCCGAGACGACACCTTCGCCGCTCTTTCAATGTTCACTGGATCCCCCGGCTTCAGGTTTCCCAGATTCGTCCTAATAAGGGTCTCTTCGACTACGTCATAACCGACGATATCCCCTTGCACCTCGACGACGGTAAGGCAGGCGCCATTGTTGGACACAGAGGCCCCGATCTCCAATCGTTCAGGGTCTGAAGACAAACCCGGCCAGTTGACCCTCAGCCGTGACTGTGTGAGGGATTCAAAGGTGCCAACCTGCTCGACTATTCCGGTAAACAAAGTTCCTCCTCAATGGGATGATCCTCAACGTAGGCTAATCCGAGCTCATCGGCTATTTGCTTCCCCGCAAGTCGAGCCTTTTCGAGGAGGCCGATGGCTCTCATTGATAACACTTCCAGATAGACGTCGTCACCCAGTCGAAGGGTATCTTTAAGCCTCCCCCTCCAGATATCGGCCATTGTGACCATCTCGTTGGAGTCGAAGGCAGAAAGGGCCTTAGCTGAGCCGAAAATTGCCGGTGCAAAGTAGATCGAATACTGATCCACGAGGTCTTGATTAAAGAATTCCGAAATTACCCGTGGACCACCCTCAACCATTACTTGGATAAAACCCTTCGAGCCGAGGCCGTCCAAAAGTGCGCCGAGGTCACCGCTATAGCTGGTAGCTGGCAAGACGGCGCTCCCGTCCGGTATATCCCCAAGGACGATTCTTTGAGGTTGGTGCTCGAGTGGTCGCCCGGAGGCATCTCTAGCGTCGAGCCTTGGGTTGTCGATCCTTACAGTGTTTGCGCCTACGATTATCGCGTCCGAGTCGGCCCTCAGCTGATGGGCATGATATCTAGCGAGATCCGATGTGATCCACTTAGAGGAACCATCCGAGGCCGCTACCCGGCCATCCAGCGTCATAGCGATCTTCGCCACCACCCAGGGTCTCTTTGTGAGGCGCTGCTTGATATAGGGTGCCAGACGAAGTGCCGTCTTGGATGAATATTCCCCCAACGTCACTTGCCTGTGTGAGTCAACCAGCCGTCGAATACCGTTTCCCGAGACATTCTCGTCTGGGTCCACTATCGAGATCGAGATCGAAGAGATGCCGCCATTTATGATCGCATCTACGCACGGTCGAGTCCGCCCGTAGTAGGAGCAGGGTTCCAGGGTGACGCTCAAGCTAGATCCCGTGACGACGTTGCCCGCCTTTGCCATCGCATCTATCTCTGCGTGGGCTCCGCCCGGCCTTTGAGTTCTGCCCATAAACTCGCCGGTCTTCGTTCGCAAAAGGGCTCCTACCCATGGATTAGGTCGCGCAGAGCGACGAGAACCCATTGCGTATTCGATCGCCCTCAACATGTCAGAGGAGGTCCGGTCCGTCCTACTGCCCTACTTTCAAATCGAATTCTTTCCTAGAAAACTGGACCTGCGGTCATCCAAGTTGTTGCCATCCAAGCTAACGATCGGCTAGCCATTTGGATGCCGAGAGCTGTTATCTAAAAGGAGGGAGATGGCATGCTCGAGCACGTCCTCTATGGCAAGAAGGCATTCTAAGGCTCCCGAAGTAGACCCAGGAAGATTGATGATCAAAGAGGCACCCCTCGTTCCACTCACCCCCCTAGAAAGCCGCCCCAGCGGATTAATGCCCCTCGTTGCTTCGGAGAGTCCTGGGGCAAATCGCTCCAGGATCATAGAAGTCCCCTCTGGCGTAAGATCCCGTTCGGAAAATCCGGTTCCTCCGGTAGTTAGGATTAGGCCGTGAAAACCATCGGACATCTCGAGTAGCGCCGATGCGACCGGGGCTATCCCATCTTTTGTGACCCGACTCTCTACCACCTGATATCCAAGTTCGCCGAGCCGATTCCGCAGCCCCTCACCCGACTTATCCTGCCGAGTACCAGCGACGACGCCATCAGAAACAGTCAGCACTTTTGCAAAATGACCCACTTTGAAATCACCCTCTAAAGGCTAAGAACGCACCTATTCAAAAAGGACCGGCTTATCCCGAATTCCCCGTAGAAATGAGGCAAACTCCATAAGTTGCTTGCCCTCTGGTTTTACCAGGTCGACTAATAGTATGCCGTCCGCAAAGGCAATCCCGTAGCTACCACCTGAGACCTCTACTACACTTCCAGGCTCAAAGGCCGTCCCTGGAGCTAACGAAGCCCGAGCGACGATCACTTTCTTTCCTGATAGAAGCAGGTAGCCACGACCGAGTCGGACCCGGCGAAGTGCTAGCTCTGCGGTGCCGAAGATCTCTATTCGATACTCCGAAGGATCAATCTTTGAGGCATATGAAGCATCTCCTGACTGCTTTTTTGGCGCCACCTCCATGATCTTTGCGTCCTTCAACCAGTCCAAGAGGAGCTCCACCCCAACTTCCGTCATCCCTCGAGAAACCTCTTCGAGAGACTTGTTCTCCATTTCAAAGACTCTCTCCTCATAGACATCCCCGGTGTCGAGTCCATCGTCCATCGCCATTAGGCAGACCCCGCTCTTTACGTCTCCGGCGAGTATCGCCCTCTCCATCGGCGCTGCACCCCTAAAGCGTGGCAGGAGGGAGTAATGGATATTCAAAAATAGACTCTTTTGAAGTAGCTCCTTGGGAATGATCCTTCCGTAAGCGAC
>JAKBHQ010000222.1 GCA_021836665.1 Thermoplasmata archaeon | reverse complement strand
GGGTGCGATGGGGCTAAACGCCAGGACCGGTGTCTATGAAGATCTGGTCAAGGCTGGTGTCATTGACCCGGCGAAGGTGACTCGTTCAGCCCTTCAGAATGCCGCTTCAATTTCGGCACTTCTGCTCACTACTGAGGCGACCGTCGCCGACAAGCCCGAAGCATCTGATGCCGGAGCTGCGGCAGCGATGGGTGGCATGGGTGGCATGGGTGGCATGGGCGGCATGATGTAGCTTGTCTCGGCCGCGAGGTCAAGGCAGCTGATGACCGCTTGCTATCTAGGGGACAGGGCATTGCCCTGTCCCCTTTTTGGTTAAATCAGCTGAGGCGGCCATCACGGCTGGCTCCACTTTTGTCTTTCGGGGCAGGTAGCATCGGAGCAGGGGGTAAGAGTGGTAAATACGTCGGCGGAGTATCGAAGCAGGTATCCACAGGTCGTGCCGGTACCCGCCTATGTTGGAGTGGCGGAGAAGTCACTGTGGCAGCTGAAGGCTCAAGAGGTAGCCGAGATCGATTTAGTGAGGGCAAGTCTGATCTTGCGAGATCGCCTTAGTCTGGATCACTTCGATACTCGTCCAAAGGCCAACGGTTCTTCACGGCAAGCCGCCGTCCTCATCCCGATTCTCGACTTGTGTGGAGGTGTAGGGATTGTCCTTACCAAGAGATCGACGAAACTTTCGAGACACGCCGGCGAGATCTCTTTTCCCGGTGGCGGAGTCGAAAAGGGAGAGACTTTTTACGAGGCTGCTATTAGGGAGGCCAAGGAAGAGGTGGGGCTAGATCCGTCCGAAGTAGAAGGAATTGGCCTACTCGGCTCCCTCCAAACGATACGCCATTCGGAAAGCTTTCTCGCCTACGTTGCGAAGATTCCCGAAAGCGCTCAACTCGGTGAGTCAGAGGAGGTCGAAAGGGTAATGAGGGTCAGCCTGAGGGACTTGGCAGACCCAGACAGACATCACTCTGAGGTGTGGTCTTCACCGGAGTTCGGCAGTAGGACGATGCATTTTTTCGAATTAGATACGGATTTAGTTTGGGGGGCAACGGCGAGTCTCCTCTCTGACCTCATGGATGTATTGGCGGGTGGCGAAATTAAAGGGGGCATCGTTGGCAACTCTGAGTTTTGAGGGCGAGACGCAACAGGAATTGGAGGCCAAGGTTCGAAACTGGCTCTCCTCGGTTGAGCAGGCCCGCTCCAAGCCTGACCCTCAGGTGCTATTTGATTCGATAGGCAAGGTAATCGGAACTATCGCTAAAGCTGCGTCCGTGGCGGGAGAGAGTCTGACGGGCGGCGGGGGAGACCTTGGTGCTGCGGTAGAACTTGTCAAGATCGGGTTCGAATTTGGTGATAATGCTCAGAAGGTAATCAATGAAGGTATGGAACTAATTGGGCCGGTGATGGATTCGGAAGCCCTCAGGAAGAGGGTCGAACTTGCCAAGGACGGGCTGATCCAAGAACTTATTTCCACCATCGTGGAGAGCGGTGAGGCTGATAGAGGGCCGAAAGAGTCGTGATCTCTAAAGGTGGGCCCCTAGCAGGTATCCTAATGAGACCATCACGAGGCCCACGGCAAAGCTTCCCGCCATATTGAGAATGGCCAAGATTAACTGGCCCTCCCTCAGCAACCCAAAGCTTTCGAAGCTTAGGGTAGAGAAAGTTGTGTAGGCGCCTACGAGACCCGTACCAAAGATCAAATATCCACCATGAGTAAGAAGATGGGCCTTTAACATACCGAAGAGGAACCCTAGGACTAGCGCACCCGTGATGTTGACCGCAAAGGTTCCAAATGGGAAGTCGCCGCTAATCCTTGACATGACCCACCTGTCAAATAGGTACCTAACGACCGCACCAGCTGCCCCGATAATTGCTGCTAAGGCACTATCCAAGTTATTGCATCCTGCGATTCAGCACTTCGACTGGCTCTTTTGTCACGAAAAACAGTTCGATGTGGCTTTCCAGAGAGTCCAAGAAGGAATCGATCTTCTCTGCGGTATCGATTAGGACTATTACTATTGGAAGGTCGTCTGAGAGACTTAGTATTCTCTCTCGGTGAAGGTGGTGGTGAGATCCGATCCCTTCGATACCCCTGAAGACCGTCATGCCCAAAGACGCCTCTTTGGCTCTGGAGGCGAGATAATCCAGTGCAGACCTTTTGTGGATGCGCTGCGATTCGTCTAGGTATATGTACAGCTTGCACGCGGAGTGCCACTCTCGCATTTTCTAATCCCCTCCTAGTCCTTCACCGTAGCGCCGCTCGTCCCTTGCTCTTCGGTTGATTGCGCTGACGAATCTGGATAACACTACGCCAAAATATACCGCTAGCACCCCTCCAATAATGGTTAAAATTAGATACTCTAAACCGAGGCCATATTGAGCGTGGCGAAAAAGGTTGAAAGCTTCTAAAGTCGCCGTGGAGAATGTTGTAAAGCCTCCACAGACGCCGGTCCCAAATAAGGCTCGGAATCTAGCAGCGTCTTGGACATATGAGCTTTGGGCCAGAGTCACCACAATGCCAAGTATGAAAGCTCCAGCAAGATTTATGACAAAGGTCGCTGTTGGGAAGCCTTTGGAGGCCATCGCTGCTTCCAAATAGACCCTGCCGCCCGCTCCGGCGATTCCTCCAGCGCCAACGAGTGCAACGAGGTTCAAGAGATTGCTACGCTTGATGGATCGAGAGCGCCCTTTCATGCCACGGCCTTCTGCGAAACCGAACGTGTCGATGTAATAGAACGCATCGGGGAAATAGAACGCTTCGAGGCCCCGCATTTTGGCCAATTTCGAGTTTGATCTGGTGACAAAAAATTCAAGTTATACCACTTCTAGCGACGGTCGTAAATCTGGTGATAAGTGGGCGTAGCCTCTGTGGCGTCCGCTGGGCAAACGGCAGAACGAATTCCGGGTTGATTTTGAACCTCGGTCGTTGGCGTTCGCTCTGGCACGAGTCAGTCCCTCCTCGGACAATTTTGGGCATCTAACGTGGTCGATTCTACCCAGACAAAGCAGACCCCAAGTTCTTCGGATGCCGTAAGGTCTTCTCAAATCGACCTCGGCCTCCTGGGACGAATGACCCCAGCCGTGAGTCGGGACTTTCGGGCCAAGGCCCCCGAGATCTCTTTCGGCGGCTGTGTGACTGGTGAGAAAATGCTATGAAAGTGTTAAGGATTGCTGAGAAGAAGCGCATTGGATCTACTCACGACTAGCCTTAATTAGTCGGTTCAGCTCGGTTTCGTGCTATACGGCGCTTCGGATGCGGTTTTAAACCTCCGTTTGCCGGGTGGAATTGACAAAAGTTTAAAGAGACAAAAGTTTAAAAGGTTTGTGGTACCCGGATCGCAGAGATCTCGTTAGGTGCAAGGAAAGACGGACAACGTTGTCCCACTATTTAGGAGGTCCGGTGAAGCGGGTCATCGTGCTAGGAGCAGACGGCTATATAGGTTGGCCGATGGCGATGCATTTAAGTCGACTCGGCTACGAAGTCATGGCCATTGACAATCAAGTTAGGCGAGCTTGGGACGACGAAGGGGGAACCGCAAGCCTGGTACCTATTGCCTCGCCCGAAGTCAGGGTCTCAACCTGGAAGAGGCTAACTGGAAAAGACATCCTTTGGAAGGATATTGACCTATGTGACTTCGATCCCCTTCGGGCTGCGATCAGGGAGTTTCAGCCTGACGCCATTGTCCATTTTGCCGAGCAGCGTAGCGCTCCTTTCTCGATGATCGACAGGGAACACGCCGTGAGAACTCAGGTGAACAACATCGTTGGGAACCTCAATCTCCTTTTTGCTATCAAGGATGAGGTCCCGGATTGCCACCTTGTGAAGCTCGGAACCATGGGCGAATACGGGGCTCCCAATATTGACATCGAAGAGGGATACATAACGATAAACCATAACGGCAGGTCGGATACGCTCCCTTTCCCAAAGGTTCCGCACTCCTTCTATCACCTCTCCAAAGTCGCCGATTCGCAGAACATTCACTTTGCGACCAGAATCTGGGGGATTAGGGCTACCGACCTAAACCAAGGCGTTGTCTATGGGACTCACACTCAGGACACCGCCTTGCACCCCGATTTGGCGACCCGGCTTGACTACGATTCAATCTGGGGAACCGCCCTGAACCGCTTCTGCATTCAGGCAGCCGCTGGTCTGCCTATTACCGTCTACGGCAAGGGTGGCCAGACGAGGGGCTACCTGGATATTCGGGACACTATGGCGTGCATCACCCTGGCGATCGAGAATCCAGCTTCTCCGGGTGAATGCCGGGTCTTTAATCAATTTACCGAGCAGTTTAACCTCAATGAACTGGCCGAGATCATCGCCAACGTGGCCATCAAGGCCGGCCACTCTCCTGAGATTGCGCACCTAACCAATCCAAGGGTGGAACTCGAGGAGCACTACTACAATGCCAAGCACACCAAGCTGTTAGACCTCGGTCTCGTACCGCATCTTTTGGAAGACACCTTGATCGAGAGCCTTTTCTCCGTAATCAGCTCAAACATTGAGGCAATTGACCCAGTCCTGTTGGAACAACCGAGCGTAACCTGGTCCAATGGTGGAAATGAAGTTTGGCAGAAGTACGCAAAGACTTCATTCTCTGCGAAGATGGAAGCCGAAGTCAGGGAGATCGTTGAACGGGAGCGTCGCTGAGCCCGGATACCTT